>CAJUBQ010000009.1 GCA_910584595.1 uncultured Eubacterium sp. | reverse complement strand
CGTCTTTGCCTGCGTTGCAAAAAATAAATTGTCCGCACACTCCACGCCAAACATGGCGGACAGCCGCCGCTGAAGCCTTGCATAATCATCTTCCAATGCAAGATATAATACCGTCCCTTTTCGGACAGGATAATTCCACAGCGGAATCCCCATAGCCACATGATAGGCAAGCTGTCCCATAAAGAATGATTTTCCCACTTTCGGCGCACCCACAAAGAGGTAAGTGCCGCCATACAGAAAGCCGTCCACAACAGGCGTTCTCGGCGGGTACACCGTATCATACAGTTCTGTCATGGAAACGGTTTGAAGCCCGCCGCCCTGCCCGGATTTCTCCGGGCAATTTGTGGCTTGCAGATTGTTTTTTGCTGTTTCATTTGCTATAATTTCAGTGTGATTTTTCATAATTGGCTGTTCCCCATCTGCGCCAACAGATGATACGGGAGCAGTCGATTTCATTTTATTTGTCATTCATCTTCCCCTTTCAGTCCGTCTAATGTAATTGCGATTACCTGTAACGTGTAGAGCAGTTCGTCATTGTCCGGGCTTATGCTTTCCATGCGCTTCAATTCCTCATGGATTGCCGCCATCTGATTTTTCAGTGCCTTATACACCCTCGGATTGCCCTGCACCACAACGTCCCGGCATAAGAGCCGCCTTGTGATATAATCCTGCTTTGTCAGCCCCGATAATGCCACCAAATCATTCAACAGCTTTGCTTCTTCGTCCGATACCCGGAACGCCACCGTATGATTGCGCCATCTTCCCTTGTAATCCAGTGATTTTTCCATTCTCCCTAATCCTCCTTTGTCATTCTCTCCATTTCCAATTTCTCCGCCATTTCCGTCTGCACCGTGGGGAACAGGTGGGCATAACGGTAAGTGATTTTCTCCGCTTCATGCCCCATGCGCTCCCCAATCGCCAGTACCGAAAATCCCATATTGATTAAGAGTGAAACCGCACTATGGCGAATATCGTGGACACGGATTTTCTTAACGCCCGCCTGCTTCGCCCCTCGCTCCATTTCGTGATTGAGGTAGGATTTTGTGACCGTAAATAAACGTTCGTCCGGCTTAATGTCATAAAGCATTTTGATGTACTCCTGCATTTCCTCACAGAGAAACGGCGGCATTTTGATTGTGCGATTGCTCTTTTTCGTCTTAGGACTTGTGATAATATCACGCCCTTTAGAACGGTGAAAAGTCTTGCTGATTGTAACCGTCTGTTTCTCAAAATCAATATCAGCAGGCGTGAGCGCAAGTAATTCGCCGGAACGCATACCGCACCAGTAGAGCATTTCAAACGCATAATAGGAACGGGGCTTATCCATCATGGCTTCGGAAAATTTCAGATATTCCTCTTTCGTCCAAAAGTCCATTTCCTTAACAGCTTCGCTCCCAATCGTCCCCGCCCGCCTTGCCGGGTTGTAGGGAAGATTATAAAAGTTTACCGCATGGTTGAATATCGCCGTCAGTTGTGCGTGTATCGTCCTCAAATAATCTGCGGAATAGGGCTTGCCTTTCTCGTCCCGGTATGCCATCAACTCATTCTGCCACGCAATCACGTCCTTTGCTTCAATCTCTGCGATTTTGCGGTTTTCAAAGTACGGTAAAATCTTTGTCCGTATCACATGGCTTTTGGACTCCCAAGTGCTTTCCTTGACACGCTGCTTCTTGTCGGCTTCGTACACTTCAAAGAAACTGCCGAAAGTCATATCCAGTTTTGCGCCCTGTTTTAACATGGCTTCATGCTCCCACGCCTGCGCTTCCCTTTTGGTTGCAAAACCTCTCTTTTGTGTCTGTTTCCTCTCCCCTTTCCAGTTGGTAAAGCGGTAGATAACCCGCCACGTCCCCGTAGCGTTGTCCTTGTATACAGCCATCTAAACCATCTCCTTTCTATTCGCTGTAACATACCTTTTTATGAAAAAATGTAGCGTTCACACGTCCTGCCACCGTCAGATAGCCCTGTTTCTGCATTTCTGCGTTCAGTTCCCTTACAATCTGATAGGCTTTTGACTTCGACACACGCAATTCCGCTGCCACTTCCTCCACTGTCATAAATGATTTTTCTGTCATTCAGATACCCTCTCCTTTCAATGTTTAACTGTTTTTGTTTAAGTGTTGCATATAGAATACTAAATAAATTCCGTTAAGTCAAGTGGTTTGCGAGAAAATCTTAACTTTTTTTATTTAAGTTATTCTTGCTATTTCTATTGCACCATGTTATACTGACTTCAACAGATTTGTTTAAGTACAGTCATGCAGGCTGTACCACTTTCACTACAACGGAGGTTTTATTATGGCAATCGGCAAACGTATCCGCTTTTTCCGCAACCGAAAGGGCATGACACAGAAACAGTTAGGCGAAATCCTCGGATTTCTCGGAAAGACCTCTGATGTCCGTATGGCACAGTATGAAACCGAAGCAAGGACACCGAAGCACGACCTTGTAAAAGAAATGGCGAATATCTTTGATGTAAGCACCCACGCCCTCACCGTGCCGGATATTGATACCTATACCGGGCTTATGCACACGCTCTTTGCGTTGGAAGATATGTACGGGCTGAAAATCGGGGAGATTGACGGGGAAATCTGCCTGCGCCTTGACAAGTCCGACTATTCCACTTATACGTCCATGTTTGATATGTTCCACGCATGGCAGGAGCAAGCCGCCAAACTGGAACGGGGCGAGATAAGCAGAGAGGAATACGACCAGTGGCGGTACAAGTACCCCGAACTGGACACTTCAAAGCATTGGGCGAAAGTCCCCTCACAGGCGGTCAGCGATATGCTTATGGAAGAATTTCAGAAAATCGAGAAAGAAGAAAAGAAAACAGCTAAAAAGAAAAAACAGAAATAAGCATAAAAAGACCTTGCCGATATTCAGTTTACATATCTGAAAATCAGCAAGGTTTTTCTTATGCCATTGATGTAATTATTTAATGCGTGATGTGAAAAATGTTGCCAAATCGTTGCCAATGTCTAAACAAATTTGCTTGTAACCCGCATAAATACTAGCTTCTTAAAACCCATTTCATCACTCGAACTCAATCATTCCTGATGGCTTACCCGTCCACACAACACAAAAATATGTTGAATTTTCACGCCTTATACACATATTCCGCATAATCCATACTTTCTATAAAGTTTTCAATCTCAAAAACATCTCACGGAATAATCTCAAAACATCCTCTGTCTCACACTACAGCTCAAATCTTATCCACTGCTTCTCAAACAATCTATGATATATTATTTGAAATCCTCATTATAAACAATTACCTCTTCCACCCTGCAATGCAGCCGCCTGCATATCCGCTCTACCACATCAAGGCTTACTTTTTCATTTTTGCCCATTTTTGCCAATGTACCCCTGCTTAAAGTACCATCAGCAACCAGATCCATCTTTTTCATATCTTTATCTATTAAAGTCTTCCATAACGGTTTATAAGTAATCATCATTATCACCCTTTTCTATCTTATCAAATTTTATCCAAGCTGTCAATAAAAAGTTCTATAAAGTTGAAATTTTTTTCTAATAACTATTGACATTCGCCATGCATATGGTAATATATTAACAACAAGAAAGTAGAATAAAGTTCTAAATTATTAGAATATGGAGGAATAAAAATGTTAAAAAATCAATTATTTGGTGTAGAAGTAGAATTTACAGGAATCACAAGAACCGAAGCTACAGAAATAGTTGCAGAAGTATTAAGCAGCACTGCATCACCTGCCACAGGACATCCTTACTATACAAGAAATATCAAAGATGCAAAAGGCAGAACCTGGAAAATCCAGCGTGACGGGTCTATCGTTGGCGAAACAAAATCAGGCCCTGCCACTGATAAATATGCTGTAGAATTCATCACTCCGCCTTTGCATTACTCTGATATTGAACTTCTTCAAAAAATTATCCGTTCATTCAAAAAGGCCGGGGCTATAACAAATAGCAGTTGTGGCATTCATATTCATGTGGATGGTTCAAACCACACTCCATCATCATTAAAAAAGATGGTAGATTTCATGATTTCCAGACAGGATTTAATTTACGAAGCACTTGAAATAAACTCAAGAAGCGTAAAATGGTGTCAAAAACTAAATTCCAAAATACTTCATGAATTAAAAAACATTGAAAATTTAACAATCAATACAATAGAAAAAATCTGGTACAGCCCTGCAAATGATAACTATTCAGACGGTATCAGCCGTGAGCATTACAATTCAACACGTTATCATGGAATTAATCTTCATGCTTTCTTCACGAAAGGAACTATTGAATTTCGTCTTTTTAACAGTACACTTGATGCTGACAAAGTAAAAGCCTATATCCAATTTTGCCTTGCAGTATCAGCATGGGCAATTACATCAAATGAAAAGATCCTGTTCCGATCAATAGAAGGATATACACCAAAACAAAAAGTTACAATCATGAGAAATATTCTTACAAAACGGCTCGGTCTTTATGGTAATGAATTTCGAATCTGCCGGCTTCATCTAATGACTCCATTAAAGGAAGCTGCCAGCATGGCCTAAAAATATAATCATCATATGCTGACCTAACGGCATGACGGGGAGAAACGGAGACAATATGAAAAAACTGTACATAGCGTATGGGAGTAATCTCAATTTATCACAAATGGCTTCCCGCTGTCCATCAGCAAATGTTTACGCAAAAGGAACGTTAAATAACTGGGAACTGGTCTATCGTGGCAGCAAGACAAACGCACACGCTACAATTATCCGAAAGCAAAACTCTACCATTCCAGCTCTTATCTGGGAAATTGAAAAAAGCGACGAAGTCCAGTTAGATATTTATGAGGGATACCCGCACTATTATTTCAAAAAGAATATTATGGTATATATCAACGGGAAAAGAAGAAAAGCGATGGTATACATCATGAATGAAAATCAGGCGCCTGGCAGACCATCTAAACAATACATAAACACAATCCGGCAGGGGTACATTGATAATGATATGGACCTTTCCATATTTGAAAAATCTTTAGAATTAAATTTACATGAAATGCATTCATAAAATATAACCACAAAAAGACGTCTGTATTCAAAAACGTCTTTTTGTGGTCAAGCGTGTTGCAGCACTACTTGCGTGATGAAATTATAGAGCCATTCTTGGTATGTACAATTTTAGGCGGATCATTAGGCTCACAAACAATCAATTCATCGAGTCTGCAGTTTAAGGCCTCACAAATCAGGTCAAGATGTTCCAGATTTACCCTTTCTGCCAGCTCATGGTACAAATCATTGATTGTATTAGCACGAATGCCCGTTGCCCTTGCCAGCTCTGCCTGTGTCCACTTACGTTCACCAAGTCTTGTCGATAGTAAAATTCTAATCATACACCGCTCCTTCTCTTATAAAATAACACTATTTCATGGTTTTGAGTGACATTTGTTATTTTATAGCGAGAATTGTTATGTTCTATCGAATCCCGATAGAGCAACCGGCTGCCTTTTGAAATTTTACTTAGCTTTGTTTGATCACATTCTTTCCTGAAAACAAATATAATTATTTCATTTCTGCCCGGACTTTTCCCTTATACACCAGCGGAACCCAGTACCCGGACTTCATCTGTCCCCAGGCATCCTCCCCACTGCATAATACTTTCATAAGCCGGAATGTTTTCCCTTTCCTGAATACCGCAGGACCGAGTGCATTCCTGCATTTTTTGCGCACCGCATCCGACAGGCTGCAGTAAGGCACAGTATTCTTTCCGGTTCCTGCGCTTTTCCTCAGGTAACAGGACTGTGTGGCTGTATATGTCCGGCCTGTTTCAAATTTATGCTTATGAAGCCTGTTTTTAAATTCTTCCCAGGCCGCGGCATCCATAAAATAGGCTGGGCAGTGTTTTCCGTTCACATCAAAATGGCGGATTACCCGGCTTATGTCTATATTATATTTTTCCATCAGCTCCATGCACAAGGCTGCGGCATTTTTCATTGTCTTCTCTGTTGCCTGGAGTTTTCCGTCCTTTTTCGTATCGCACATTTCGATACTGATACTATTTGCATTCGTGGCAATCCCATACATCTTTCCGCCGCCTGTCTTTTCACAGTCAGTGTACTTCTTTCCACCAACCGACCAGGCAATGAAATTGTCAGGAACAGACTGCGTGATGCTATCATCATCGACAAAATAATGCGCGGAAGCATTTCTGTCCGGTGCCTGGAAATATTTTGTGTTCGACTCGTCGCTGTCCCCATCATTTGCTGTATAATGCAGTACAATATACCTTATGGATGAAAGCGCACGCGTCCCGCCAAAATTGCTTTTGTGTGCCAGAACTGTTTTTCTCATTACCCCCATATTACGGCTCCTCCTTCTGCATTACTTCTGGAATCCCTGCCACCGATGTTAACAGTGACAAAATTCCGGAAAGCAGTGCTGTGCCTGCCACCACACCCCAGTCTACCTGACTGATAGTTGCCGCTGCAGGAATCAGCGCGACTGCCGCCTCTGCTGTTGTTTTAACTGCGCGGATACCTGCAGCACGCATCCACTGCTTTGTATCTGTGGATACTTTAAACACACTATTTTTAAACATAATTTTCCCCTTTCCTACATACCAATCTGTGCAAAAACAAATCCAACTACAATGCTGATAACCGCTGTAATGGCATATCCCGTAACTTTGCGCCACATCTCGCCGTCCCTGCTTTCCAGACGTTCCAGGCGTTCCCCCTGCTGTTCCTGGACTTTCAGCATATTCTGCATATTAACTGCAAGTTTTTCAGTTGATGTAGCCAGGGATGATATCTGACGCACAGTCCCTTCCAGCTCATCAATTCTGTGGTTCTGACGTCTGTCTTCATCTTCGAGTCTTTTGTGACTTTCCTTTATCCGTTCTACGAATTCGTCATGCTCTGCCCTTGTAATTGGTGTATCCATTCTGTCCCACTCCCTTCTTAAAAAAGTACAGAAAAAAAGAGCCTTACGGCTCTAATTCTGCTTTTACTTCCTTATACTGATCCATGACTTCCTTGATGATCGCCATGTCCTGACTCAATTTATCATCTGGCTTCCCTGCCAATTCTTCCGAATACCGCTGGTCATTCCTCAAAAGTTTCAAATCTTCGGCCAGCCTTTTTGTAACTTTTCCAAGCCGGTATATAATTTCATCCTGCTTTTCTGCCATATCCATATAAATTTCAAGCAATTCCAAAAAATTGTCTTCATCCATTCCGGCTTACCCTCCTGTATCCTTTTTCTGATCCTCTCAGGAATCATCTGCTACGATTCCATCCGTCTCATCTTCAAACTGTTCGCAGCCACCACCTTTATAACAGCGCCCGCCTGGTGGAACATCCATATAATATTTACTGTTTTCGCAAGTGCAGATATATTCATCCGCTAAATAACTGCACTCATTTTCATCAATCAATATACGTTTTCCATCAGTATTAATATGATAACTCATTTTCGTCCCTATTCCATGAATCGTTTTCAAATATCAGGATTTATGTCATGCCTTTTGTCAGGCGTCATAACGGTTTCCTGTAATCTCTGTATATTCGTCCTCGGTAATCCATCCTTTTGTAACCGCATTCTTTACACGCGCTTCATTCCAGAATCCGCCATCATAATATCCCCTGACCTTTTCATAATTTTTGCTGTATGCCTTTTCTTTTTCCATATTTCTATACCTCCTCCAGATCTACATCCGTCATCATTGCTATATACTCAATATTAGCCTGCATCTGTTTCGCCGCCCTTTCAGCTTCCGAAATTTCGCGGAACGCAAACCAGTAACGGCCATCTACAGAAGCGCACTCCACGATTTCCGCATTTTTAAAAATACGTTCCCCACAAGCTCCAATAACCAGAACTGATGACAAATCAACTGGAAAATCCGGTTTGCTGTCCGTGATCAGGCTGCTCCCGTTTTCCTCGGCTTCAATCTCCATACCATTTTGAAATACTATTTTTGCTTTTTCCATTCCGGCTCCTTTCCAAATAACTCCCTGTAAAGCTGTTTCATATTTTTTACCTGGTTTTTAGACATGATGGGAACGTGCGATCCCATCCATGATTTATACGCCTGCTCAATCGCTCCATATTCGATCTTTCCTTTATCAAACAAACGTTTATATGCTTTCAGTTTCCTTCGCTCCCTTGTAACGGATTTGGAATTAATCCGTTTTGCAACCTTTCCGGATTCCAAAAGACTGTACTTTACCTGCAAATACTTAAATGTCTGGGACAGCTTCACAATCCGTGTTTTTCTTTCGTTTATAAAAATACCCAGGCTGTTTGCCTGTTCTGCTATTCCCTGAATAACAGATTCAACATATTCCTTTGTTTCCCCTATAATGTATATATCATCCATGTACCGTCCGTACATTTTAACTCCCCGGACTATCTTTGCATAATTATCAATCTGCACCGGATAAAAGATGCCAATGTCCTGTGACACCTGATCACCGATATCTGCCGACTTTGCCATATACTTCTGCCCGGTTCTTAGTTCCTCTGATATATTTTCATAGTACTTTACAGAATCAAACCTCTTGTCCATGCACTCTGCATATTCTTCATCATCCATATAGGAAACATCTATTCTGAATGTGTCAACAATCTGCCCGAAAAGCCATCCTGAAAACTCATCCACCCTGGGTAAAACCATTTCCTTTACTTTATCATGACGGATATTGTCATAAAATTTTGAAAAATCCACAAAGCCGGCATAACCGTCATTACTACGGTGTTTCAGCCAGTAATTATGCAGATCTTTTTCAAACATCCGCCTTGCAAAATCAACCCCCTTCCCTTTCTGGCTTGCGCTGTTGTTGTAAATGAGATATGGTTTCAGCGCTTCACCCAGAACTGCATCGCACAGGGCATGGCGGACTACACGGTCACGCATCCGCCCACCGTGGATATGACGGACTTTCCCCCGTTCGTTCAATGTAAATTCTGAACCGGGCAGAGTTCTGTATTCCCTTGTTTCAAGCTCCTGTTTCAGCTTTGTGATTTCTGAAAGGAAATCAATCTCAAATTTCTGTGGTTCCTCTTTCCATGCGCTTCCTTTCATCGAAGACAAAAACGCATCATAAAGAACGTTCATGTCTGTTATCCTGTTATACATAAAATTACCGTACTCCTTTTCAGGTTAAGCCCCGGATATTGGCTTGACGTATCTTGCCACATAGGACAAACCGGCACGGGCGGCTCTACGTTTCCATACTGTCATTTAGCCTTTCCGGCAGGGACAGCCTTTCCTTTCGGCCGGATGCCTGCCTGTTTTCAGGTCTTACCAGCATCCTCGAAATCCGGGCGCACACCATTAGAATTGGAAGCGTTGTTACAGTCCGCATTGCCGTTCCAGTTCACATTCGCAAAATTAGCGCCCGAAACAACGTCACGCAGCCACCAGTTCACACATACAAAGGCTGCCCCATATTAACTATTTTTTATCTGTCAGGTTTCTTTTTCCTGCCCTCTTCTATTTTCAGGTTTTCCTTTCTGCTTCTCCCCGGCGTTTTTCGCTTTGCCGGCCTTCTTTTTCAAAAGCCTGTTGTCAGACTGCCGCACGCCTTTGTATAATGCAATCTGTTTATCAATATCCACGGCGAGCCTTTCGTATCTGTTGATGTTTACAGGAAGGGAACTGATAATATACTGCAGTTCCTGTTTCAGCACATAGCACTGTGCGATTGCTTCATCTATGTGTTTCCTGCGCTCGCAAAATTCCATGAATTTTGCCGGAGTTTCCGATGGATAGATAGAATTTCCAAGTGTAAATTCACACCCTATGCGCCGCAGTATTTCCAGAACAGCATCGCATTCTTTATCTATAAACCATTTTTTGAAACTGTCGCATTTTTTTCGGTACCGCTCCACGACTTCACCCACATTTCCTGTCTTTGCATGTGTTTCCCGGTACCGTTCTATGTGTTTCCGGTATTTTTCTTCTGAAAACCCAAAATCCAGAAGCATCAGATTTGTTACATCTGCACGCAGCCTGTAGAAATGGTGCTGTGCTTCAAACTTTGATTCTTTCCGCTTTCCCTTTGGTACTGCCATTTTTCATCCTCCCGCCATCCCCGCCCACAAGGGGCGGAGATTAAAGATTAACAGATACCGAAAGCCGGGCGCACACCAAAAGAATAGGAAGCGCAGTAACAGTCCGCATAGCCGCCCCAGTACACAAGCGCAAAATAAGCGCCCGAAACAACGTCACGCAGCCACCAGTTCACACGGTTACAGATCAGATCCGGACGCAGCGCAAACAACGCAAGCTGTGACTTATCAATGGTATAACGGTATGAAATAAATGTTCCGTCACACGCCGGAGTGAAAATGTAACTGCCATACACCATACACTCATTCATCAGTTCCACGGTACTGTCATACCATGCATGGTTACTTGGCTTCCCATTTGTGACAGCGTTTACAAGCAGCTCTCTGTGGGACAGAATATGATCCGCTCCAAATGCCTCATTTATTATAGCTTTTGCCTGGTTAAGCCCCGTCTTGTACATATCACTGCCGATATAGCCGCCTTCCGTCGTATTTGCCGCGCCTGCTTCATACTGTCCGGATGCAGTGTTATGCATCTGTGCATTATACAGGCAGGTGTCAGGAACTATGACGGCATGGTGCTTCGTGCATTCTGCATCCCCGCACCGCAGCCAGTAATCAAGATGGGCAATGCGGTAATTCACCCCACCGATTGTCCAGTAATCGCCAACAAACATATCTTGAAACGTTCCCGCTTTGATTGCCGCTGCCTGCTCTGCTGTTAATGAATCCCCAAGACACTTTCCGCGGAAAATGGAATTACGCAGGCCTTTATCCGGGTTATCTGTAATAAATCCGATTTTACCATTTGCGCCTGCTTTTATAAATTCGCCATCTGTAATTGCTTTTGCCAGGTCACTGATTTTAATAATCTTGTCTCCATCAGCAGTTATAATATGCATATAGTCATCGCCACAGGAAACAGACTCCATCTTTTCTAATTCCATAAATAATTGTTCCATTCTTTTCTCCTATCTGAACCGAATTCTCTTTGCTGCCCTGAATACCTTACCATCAGAAGTTACAAACTGTTTTCTATCCGCAGTTACAAAATTTACAGAAATCATTCCTTTTGTCAGCAGCTTTTCCAGAACTTCCTCAAGGCTTTTTGTATATGCGCGGTTCACAAGCGTATTCTGCAAAAGCTGTTCTGGCGCCGCGTTTATGTTGTCCGCATGTGCAGGATCAGATGTTTCTGTAACACGGATGCTTTCAGAAAAAACAGGAGCCGTATTTGTATAATCTTTCATTGCTGCCTCCTTAATTTAACACAATATGTTAATTCCATGTTTTGATTGTTATAAAATATCGAATACCGTTATTTTTAATCCATACATTAGAAAACATCATCTAAAATATAAGTCATCTGCAAGTCGTCATCTTTTCCTTTCCTCTTAAATGACTTCATGCAGACCAGGTCGCCGTCTTCATCATACAGCCCGATCTCGCTGATATATTCATTTGCAAGCTCTGATTCAATTAAGGTACACTCATACCTGCATACAGTATCTTCTATAAAAGTGTACCCGTCAATTTCTTTACGGTACAGCTCATGCCTTAACTCGCTCTGGTCTTCTTCCGGGGCTATTACGCTGCCTTCCGCATCGCATCCCCCGTCACCAAAAGCCATGCCGACAATCGGCGGCAGCGCGATGGCACCCGCTCGCGCCTTTACCAGCTTTTCCCTTGCTTTTTTCGTTATAAGCACATTACTTGCCACATCACAGCACCTCCCTTCTGTGCATTGCATTCAGTATCCTGGAACCATCCAACGCCACATTCCCGTCCAAAAACCATAGGTTTCTTCTTATTTCGACCGGTCCGTCCCTGATTTCTTCTGTATTACCGTTGACGGCAATATGTGTTTTAACTGCAGCTTCCATTTTGCATCTGGACGCATCCATGCAGACTTTTCCATCCAGTTTCCATCTGCCATCAAAATAGATAAGCCTCCAGAAATCAATGATAAATGCCAGCGTCTCCCTGACTGATGGATTCCCTGCTTTATTTACATTATCTATCTTTCCATAGATTTTCAGACGGAAACTGCGGTATGCTGCATCAAGGCGGACAGAACCGTCAAGGTTCCATGTACCGTCGAATAGCTTTGTATGCAGCGCTGCAAGCTCATAAAAAATTCCCATATAATATTTCAGGCCAAGCCGCAGATCGTACCGCCTTTTCTGGCAAAGCTGCACGCTGCCGTCAAGGTTCCATGTGCCGTCAAAAATATAACAGCCCCAGAATGGGATAAACCAGTGCAGACGCAGTTTCACCAGAAATATTTTTTCCAGCCGTGAATGGTCTGCTACCAGATGATATGGCACGGCATAAATAAGCCCAACACCAGCCGGCCTGATGGCAAGTACTCGTTTTGCTGCCGGATCAGTGATATTAATATCAAATGGCGGCATTTGCATAAATATCGTTGCCGGCCTTTCCGGTTTTTCTACATATGTGATATAATCAACATCCCATAGTAGCTTCATGGTTCCAACAATATCCTCGTAGGTACAGTCACAGGTATTCTTGATTGACTTATATCTTAAAACCTGCCGATAGGTTTCATCCCCAAGCTCCTGGTCTGTCTTGGACCTGAGAATCACCTGTGCATCTTTTCTGGACAGCACAACAATATCCCCGACACGATCCAGATTGATGCCATGTGCCATATCAATATCTGTAAGCCGGTTTACATCATCAAATACCTTTCTGACTTCTTCCATCTGCCTTGCGAACGCCGTTATAAGGACTTCTATCCGTTTCTTTCCCTGAAACTGCTGTGGCAAGTCTTTCAGCCATTTATCAGCGATTTTCATTGTCTGCAACAAATATCACCTCTATTCTTGTTCCGTCAACTAACACTTTCTGCCTTGTACTGGCAATGATATTAGCATTTTTATAATCATCCTGCGCCGGAACATAAGTGCTGTCCATGGAATAGGCAACTGCAATATCAATGAAAGTAATTCCAGCAACTGCATGATAGATTCCCTTGTGCAGAAGCTGTGCCAGCAAGTCATCCCCTGCCTTTAGAGATTTCGTATCATTCAATACAGACTCTTTTGTCAGCGCCGGGTAATTTGCCGGGATTTCCGCCCTGCTGCCATGCAGGGTTATTTTCATAAACGTATACAAGTATTCCGGCCTGTTAAAACGTATCGGGATTGTGTCACCGTACAGCCCTGGGACATCCACAACAATTTTCCCGTTCGTCTGGATGCCGCCTGCTTTCCGTTTCAGGATTGCCTGTGCAATTTCACTGTTATCGCCGCCCTCAACAATCATTTCAATGCTGTGCGGCGCAAGACCCCTGGCATCCACAAAATCCGTATAATTTTCATATCCAGAAGCCGTTTCAATGTCTGCCACATTATTCAGCAGTTCCGAACAGATGCTGTCTATCATCGTATTTGACCGGAGCGCTGATTTTGCAATATATGCCTGGCGCAATTCTATATCATTTTCCTGCATCCGGCCGTAAACGGGCGACAGCAAATTTGTCACATCAGTAAAGCCTGTGACATTTGTAATCATTTTTGTCACTACTCCATGTGGAAGCGTAATGCTTCCATAGCTTTCCGTATTAAAATTCGCAATCGTTGTCACATCTGCCGTTGTAAGATTACTGGATAACGTCAGCACATTGCTCCTTGCTTTCACCCTGTCTTTAATACAAAGCGTCTGGTTTTCTTCATCAACAGATACAAGATAATCCGCATCTGCTACAGCATCTCTGAGCCCTGCCAAAATCACCAGTTCAGAAGCGTCCATACTGGAATAGCTGTACTGGCTGCCGTTTATTGTCAGGGAATACACACTGCCGGCCTGCGCTGCGGCAACCTTTACGTTTACTTCATTAAACCTGTCTCTTGAAATCATAAATTCCCGTGCCGCATAAAGGCGAATTTCCGGCTTGGTATCTGCTGCCACAACCGAACCTGCCGCAACCGTTGTTCCGTCATCTCCGGTGCAGTGCAGCGGATAGGATGTCTGTTTTGACGGTTTTCTGCGTATGCCGCCATACTGTACTGCATGGTCCAGGTTAAGGCCTGTGGCTGTTGCCGGATATTTTGCATAATAGCTGTCCTGTGCCGTTTCCCACAAATCCGCAACCTGCCCGGCAAATGTCGTGACAAGGACATTCAGAAAAGACGCTTCTTGCAAGCTGGTGTCAAATCCAAACCCCTCTGTAAGTTCCTCATGGATTTCTTCCAGAATAGAATCCATACGTTTCAAAACAAAACCCTTATCTGTTACTCCATACTCCGGCATATCTTCACTTCCTCCCGTATGGTTTCCAAGTCAGTCAGCGCAACATACTGTATAGCTGCCTCTCTTGTCTGGCTGTCATACAGTATAGTTACTTCTTTTACCTGTACCACTTCATCCACATTAAAGATCTCCTCACGGAGCAGCCCTTCAAAATACTCTGTATCTGGATTTTTCACAAGCAGCTCTTCAAAATACGGCAGGCCCAAATCTTCATCCCACCGCCATTCTGCCGCAAACCACAGAATGCGGATGCGGATTTTCTGCCGGACAGAATTTTCCAGCCTGATATCCCCGCCCTGATCCAGAAGCAGGTCTCCGCTGTTATCCAGCAAAATATCCATAGACACCTCCTATACTGCAATATAATCATCTGCTGTGACTGTCTCTGAAATGTCTAAATTACCAGAAATCTTTACATCTCCCTTGATCTTTACATCTCCCGTCATATCAATTCCTTTATCTGAAACTTTGACCTGCTTATCCTTTACCTTAATTGTGACATTTGTTCCAGAAGCTGGGTATTGCACTGCAATCTCAGCTTCTTTTGCCTTTATAATAAGGGCATTGTCATCTACAGACCTCTTATGAAGGCTGTTTGGCTTCTTTATAAGTGCAGGCACCGCTACCGCTGACGTGAGGTCGAATTTTAACGGCGCATCCGATTTTGCTCCGGTCCTCCATTCGTCCAGTTCTATTTCAGAAATAAACAGCAGCATTTCATCATCTTTATGCACAGGAAAAATGATGCCGATATCCCACGCAATGAAATAAGGAAATGCAACCGGCACCTCATCAATTTCCGGGAATTCCATCTTTTCCCCATCACGAAGCAAAAATTCCCCGATTGGCTGAACCTTTGCAAGATTCTTCTTTTCATCATATTTCACAACCCTGCATGGAAGGACTGTATGTACATCATCTACAACACTCTGCGCGATTTCCTCCACCTGCTCGACAATTTCCTGAAGCATGTCATACCCCCTATACTTTTATGACCTGTGCCGTACTGACCCAGTCGCCCTCCATATTGTCACCATCATGCACAACTTTATAAATCCGAAAATATCCATTCACTTTCTCTGTCTTTATTTTGACTGTATCATTAACCCCGACAGCCCCATTCAGAAAATACTGCACTTCATATCCTGTCTGCTCTTTCTTCTTTTTTGAGCTCTTTGAAATTGTAATCCGTTTTGGGATGCTGATAAGCCCTGTCTCATGGCTTAAAAGATAGCCTTGCGTGGACACTGGTTTCCCTTTCTCCGTAACCTGGATCACGCCGTTTTGTATGGACCAGTTATGCCCACAGCAGACAGCCATCTTTTTTAACGCTGTACGCCCTTTCCCAACAAATGAATACCCGTTCGGCATTTTTTTAAATGCCAGGCCTTTTGCAAATTTTATGGAAAGCCCCATTTTCGAAGCGATCATTCCATAAACCGTCTTACTGCTTACAACTCCATTTAACGAGATTTTTATATTCGTGTCACGCAGCGCCACCCGTCCGTCCACAACTTCCAGTTCTGTCATCCGGTCTGCGTTATCCGGCGTCGTTATTACCGATGTGACATTGCCTGCTAAAAGCAGCGTCCGGTTACTCCCATATCCCGCTTTCAATTCCACAACACAGTCTTTTTCTTCCAGAATTTTTACATTTTTGTCTGATAAATTCCAGATCTGCACTTTTGCTGTATTTGCTGATTCTGCATCAGACTTTTCAATAGAAAAGGAAATATGGAGCACAGTCTGATCTGCACTTTTTGTATTTCCAATTTCAAAGCCTTTAGAACCGGCTTTTCCAGCTTTTAGCGTATAAGTCCGGAGCCAGTTTTTTTCATATGCCATTTCCAACCTCCCTTTGCTGATTATCCATCCATTTCATCTGACGGTATGAAAACAAATTCCGCTGTCCCCTCATTAAAAGCCTCACGCCCGACTTTCTCTGTATCAGATATACAGCCAAACACCCCGTCCGGCAGGCTGCCTCCAGAGTAAAAATGAAAAAGCGGAAAATTGGGTACAATCCTTGTCATGGCAATCACCGGCTCCTCGTCCGAATCGTATAGCCCAAAGCTCCAATAATCATAGGATTCATTGTAAGTAAAACGGATATTATAATCTGTCTCATCTATGGTAATCTGTGACATGCTGTCGTTTTCATCTGGCACTGTAATGTATATCATAAAAAACTCCTCTCTAAAGGAACTTTAGGCCTTTGGCCACACCATATAAAATTGACTGGCTTTTTTTTGATGAATTAGCACTACTCGTAGAAGCGCTGCCAGATGAACTGCCAGAAGCTGTACTGCTGGATGACGTACTACTGGAAGTTGTACTGTTTGAAGAGCCAGACCTCTTGCTTGTTGGAGACGTCTGGCTTTTCCCTGCCTTTGTTTTTGTCTGCCCGCTTTTCAACTTATATTTTGGCACTTTGACAGTTTTTTTCTTTGTTTTCCTTACTTTCTGCGCTGTAACAGAAACCTCACGGGAATATCCCAGCTCTGCCGACTTTTTAATCGTAATGCTTGTGATCCCCATAGTTGTATAAATTGCATCCGGCGTTACTATCTTTACCAGCTTCCTGTCCATCCACATATCTTCAATCTTATTGCTGACCTCATTGACACGGCCCTTGGAAGCCCCATGACGTTTTAGCCATGTTACAGGCGTGTTTGTTACATATAATGTCATCTGCAGCGTCAGGGGGTCCAGTATGATCGTATCTGATACCGGGAACCCTTCTTCTACCGGATAAACCGGTATAGTTGCAGACAGGGTTTTCTGCTGGTCAATCAGCGCATCAAACTCTATACCGGCAATTGCTACCGGCTTTAATTTCTTTTTCTTCTTTTTTACTCTGCTGTTAAACTTTGCAAATTCTCTCTGCGCCACCTGCGTTACCCCCTCGCATATTCCAGCGCGCGTGCCATTTGTGTTGTAGCATCCACAGCAGATTTCTTCATTGCGCGTGATACATTCCTTGCATCATCACGGTTTCCACCAGAATAGCTGTTACTGATA
The DNA here is from genome assembly GCA_910584595.1 of uncultured Eubacterium sp. Classification (GTDB taxonomy): domain Bacteria; phylum Bacillota; class Clostridia; order Lachnospirales; family Lachnospiraceae; genus Eubacterium_J. Next base: position 66,803 of record CAJUBQ010000009.1, on the reverse strand, counting down.
TTGACATTCTGCGTCACGCTGCTATTGTTTGCGTTCATGGTGCCAAATGCCACCGTTGATGGCTTTGCTGTTGCAGACTGCATCATCATTGACATTCCATCAGCGAGCATTTTTACATTGTCAAGCACCAGGTCCTTATTATCGTAAATCCCCTTTGCCAGCCCGCTCATAAAATCAGGCATCCAGCTTTCATATTCTGTAAGCGGTCCTTCATCCGGTACAGAGAAATGTAAGAAACTTTTTATTTTTCCTGCAACCCCGCTGACTGCGCTTGCAATTTTGCCAATAGACCCGGTAATTCCTCTCACAATGCCGTCTATGATATCCGCGCCCCATTTCAGCGCCTGCCCTGGAAGGCTTTGTATAAAGCTGACTGCCGCATTAAAACCATTTACTATCACATCTTTTATAGCGCCCACCCTGCTGGCAATGCTGCTTTGTATGTTGCTAAAAATACTGATTGCTGTGTTAAGCAGGCTGTTAAAAATATTGCTCCAAAAACTGCTGATTGCTGACAACACGGATGAAATAATGTTTTGCGCCCCATTCATTGCATCCGATACAAGCGAAAGAATAGATGCCCAGATACCCGATAAAAACGAAACAATGCCATTCCATATACTTTCAAAAATGCTGCATACCGCATTCCAGGCAGCATCCCACAGCGATTGTAATACTGGCAGCCCGTTCGTTAATATTCCCGTAAATGTTTCCCACACTGCAGACAAAAACGAAAGCAGTGCATCCCATACACCCGTAAAGATCTGTAAAACCGCATCCCATGCGCCCTGCCAGTCACCTGTGAATACTGCAGAGATAAAGTTTGCTATCCCTGTAACCACATCCAGAAAATTATTTAATATGGCGCCTGCTGTATCGAATACCATTTTCAGCCATGATAAAATCTCTGAACCCCAGGCATCCCAGAATGTCTTTATAGCTGTAAAAACAGCTTCTATGACTGTCGCCAGTGCATTGAATACCGCGCTCGCCACATTATAAATAGCGTCCCACTTTGCCGATAAAAAGGCCAATATTGCATTCCATACGGCAAGCAGGGTATCTTTCGTATTATTTGCCGTGCCCCTGATACTGTCTTCTGTACCGCCAAACAATGTAGATGCAAGCTGCGAGATAAATGTCCAGGCTCCTTTCAGGAACGTTTTAATAATTCCCCATGCCCGTTCAAAGTTCTTTCTGATAGAATCTGCATGCCTCTCAAAGAAACCTTTCACCGTATCTGCAAACATCCCCGCTGCCTGTTTTAAAAAGTCCCACACACCCAGCAGGAAATCCTTAATTAAATTCCACGCACGGAAAATAGCCTCTCTCGCATTGTCTGCGCCTATTCCTGCCTTGTCGAAAAGCGTGCCTATTACAGAATCATTTCCCATCAGAAAATGGATAAAATCCTCAATAATAAGAAACAGGACCACGATAACCGCCACGACAGCCAGTATTTTCAGATTAGCCACTGAAAACATTTTTCCTATACTGGATAAGAGCTTTACAAACATTGCCGCTCCAGACATAAGCCTGCCCCAGTTCATAGCAGCAAAAAAGGCGGCTGCAACAACCGCCAGTATCTTTATTACATTTTCGATTCCTCCAAGATGCTCTACCACACTTCGGATCAGCCCCATGCCCTGCTCCATTCCACGGGACAATGTTTGCATCATTCTGTCAATCGCCGGCTGCAGTTTTTTTACAAGTGCATGGAAACGGTCAAAGGAACGTGTCAGACGCCCGTTTTCCCCGGTTGCCTTTTCAATAGCTTTTGTCGCCCATTGTGTAAGAGATACCAGCATTTTCAGTACTTTCACTGCCGGCTGTAAGAATCCCTGCCCTGCCGCAGCTTTTAAGTCCTGCAAACCCTGTTTTAAGTTGCCAAGCTGATTCGTCCATGTGTCTGATTCCCTCGCCGCCTGCCCGAGTGCGCCGGACGCCTTATTTGCATCCTCCACCATCTGCAGGAGTGTAAACTGTTTCTCCGCTTCGGACAGGTCTTGGAACGATTTGCTGTAAAGCGCATTTGCTGCCGCATTCCTGGTTGTTTCTGTACAGGATAAGCCAAGCGCGGCGTCATTTTCAAAGTTCCCTTTCAGAAAGGACTGTAGGGATTCCGTAACCTCTTCTATAGAACGGTCGTAAAATGCGGATGAGTCCGCCACCGCTTTCATTGCCCGGTCAGACAGCTCCAGGGCCTGCAACTGCTCCACGCCGGATACTTTTGCAAACGATGCGATCTGTGTAAAGCTGGCTTTCATCCGGTTGGCATTTACCCCGGTTTCATCCGCAATCGCGTCCAGCTTTTTCTGTGCATCTGATTCCAGTTCCCCGAAAACCTGCATAAATTGTGATTTCAATGCCGCTACATCTGCAGCCGCTTCCGCAAGCCCGGCTATGCCTGCAATGGAAAATCCTATCCCGATTGCGCCAAGGAGTTTTGAAGCAAGGTTTTTAATCCCGCGTATGCTGCCCTCAGCCCGCCGCTCGCTGTTTTGGTCAACTTCAACTCCAAAAGCTACGACAATATCCCTTATGGTCAAAACTGATTCCTCCTTTCCAGATCCTTTGCCCTGCCACGTTCCACATCAAGTTCCATTTCATAAAGTGCATACAGCTTTAACATTTCATCCAGCGTATACACATTCTTCATTTCCCACATGGATGCCATTTTCGCTTTTATCAGGATGTAGATCCGAAGTTCCAGTTCTGAAAACTGCGAGGAATCAAATCGCCCGTATTTTAAATAATCTGCCTCGCCTTCTTCTGTGCCATTTTCAGGATAGCATCTGCCTTCCCTGCTTTCCCAGACAGGCCGGCGAGTTTCCCGAAAAAACCAGAGAAATTAATCCGGATGACATAAAAGCACAGGATAAACATATCCTGCACTTCACCACAAAAGATTTCATTCAGAAGATCCATGTCCAGCCGGCATCCTTCTGGCTCTCCGTCATCATCTTCCATCTCTACCGTAATATGTCCACCAAGCAGGAACTTCTGGATCAGCTTCTCCATTTTGTTTCCATCAATGGTTACGCTGGATGCTATGGCAGCCGCAGCTTTACCAGCATCAATATCCATAAGCCCGTTCTCTTTTTTTTCGCTGTCCCCATCCTTTACAAGCGGTGCCAGGGCACCAAACAAAGGAAGCATAAACGAAGCCAGCTCCCCTGTCATATTTGCTGCCTTTAATGCTGGAAACGGGGTAATATAAAACTTATAATCGCCTATTGTTTCCACAACCGGCTCAAGCTGTTTTAATTTCATGTGTCATCCTCCTATCCTTCCTTGATCTCACCGTGTGCTGCCAGCGTCCACTCCATGTTGTTTTGTGCCTTGCCCTTTGTTTTATTTGCCAGCTTCGTAACCCATGCCACATCTGCCGTAAACTGGTCCTTTCCAAGCAGGTCCTTGATGTTCACCGAGAATGTGCCTTTCTCGCAGTCTTTGTCGGCATAATACATTTTCGTGAAGAATGCATTTGACCGTGACTGCTGCTGGACTGTAATTTTTATCGAGAACAGCTCGGACGGATCAATAGACCTTGCCAGTTCGCCGTCCGCACCGGATACGACGCTCACGCCGTCGCCGGACTGTTCGATTGTAATAAAGCTGTCATCTGCAAAGCCGGTAACAATATGGCTTCCGCATGAGCATGTTACTTTCTTACTGTTATATGTGGTCACCCTTGTGTTGGCCATTTCTATTCCCCCTGTCTGGCATTTCTGCCGCCCTTAATGCATTTAAAACGTCAGGAACCCGTAAATCTCCACTGCGTGTATTGCTCCTGCAAGCCGCGCCGTATATTTGCATCCGGTTAATTTCCGGGACTTCCTTTCTGCCTCAGTAAAACTTAACGCCCTTGGCACTGTAACTGTAAATCCCGGTGTCGGATTGCCGTCGTCGTCATATTCCGTATCGGCAATCCCGCCGACTTCCTGACCTTTTTTCAATGTGGCAATCATCTGCCCTTCAATCATGCCTATGCCAGCATCTGTGAACGGAACTTTCCTGTTTACTTTGATGACGTTAAATACCCGGATCTGCATTTCATTCTTGATCCAGTCACGAAAGCGGATGACATCAATCCATTCTCCGGAAAGCATATTCCCGCCAATCGTAATATTGCAGCCTCCGTAACGAAGAAACCTGCCGGTATTATTCTCCTCAAGCTCTTTTTTCTGCGCTGTGTCAAGCGCAGACGGCATCACTGTAGCAAGCTCTTTCATTGCCCATGTTTCGGTGCCAGGGTCATACCCAAAGCATTTTGCCATCCATGCCAGGGCTGCATAGCGGTTGGCCTTTGGCTGCTCGTCTTCCTCATAGCCGTCTGCAAGGCCACTGAACATAGCAAATGTCCGGTAATAAGAAAAGTTTTTGATCGGGAATTTATCATATTCAGTATATTCAAAGCCAAAGATCTTCTCGTTGGATTCCGTCCATTCCATTGTATTTTCTATGTCTGCCGCATCCCGAAAATCTGAAATATAGATTCCATAAAATCCACACTCTTTTTTCGCCCTGGCAAGGGTCATGCGGATATCCTCATATTCTTCTGCCTTTTCTGCCTGTGCCTCGGCTCCTGTATTTTCAGGCTCTTTCGGTTCATCCGTTCCCTCACCATTATTTTCCTGCTCTCCAGAGGTATCCGGGCCATCCGGTTTTTCCGGTTCTTCTGCCTTTTTCGCCCGAATACAGATATATATTTCATCTGGTGATGGATTCTGGCTGAATGCAACCGTCGCAGCGCTGTATGCGGTATCATTGACTGTAAAGCCATAGTCCAGAAGTTCATCTGCGCTTGATACAGGCGTTGTTTTTACCATTGTCTTTTTTCCAGCTCCAGACGGGCCGGGCGTAATCATCAGTATGGTGTCAAATGTCGCGTCACTGGACGCAGGACTGGATATTTCAACCGTACATTTCACAATATCGTCTAATGGATTGTTTTTCATACTTCATACTCTCCTGTCATTTCAACTTCTTCAATTGTCCCAATCAGCGTGCCTGCCATCTCTTTTGTGCCTCCGTCGCTGAAATCCTGCTCCTTTAGGCTCCCGGTGTTTCCTGCGTCCGGGCTATCTGTAACTATGCCACTGCCGGAACCTGATGCCCCGGTATTTTCACCGCTTCCAGAACTCCCGGAACCAGAGCCATCTGTTCCTGTATCATCCCCGTCTCCAGAACCCGTCTCTCCGTCATGGCCTCCTCCAGAATCTGGTTTTCCTGTGCTGCCATTGTCTGGCTGTACATCAAAGCAGCTAATGCCATAAGCACCGTCTGCTTCCATAACAAACGATACTGAATACTCAGCCATCGCCCTGTAAAGCCATGCATTCTCATTTTCTAAAAAGGACAGGTCTTTCACCGGAGGCATCAGCGATACCGCAATGCCATGGCCTGCAAGCAGATCCGTTATATATTCGGATTCCATATAATTTGAAAACCGGCCCATGCCTGACACTGCCGTATTGATGCAGCCAGCCGTCATACCTTCCTCTGTCGTAACCGCTTTCCCTTTGGTATACAGATTTACCTCTAATATACTGCTGCACTGGTATGCACGCTGCCGCAGGATCGTTTCTTCTTCCTCAATAGGAAATGCCGCCCTGCTGACGGCATTCATCTTCATTGTCATATATGGACGCAGCAGCACCGTATTTCCATGCTCTGCCCAGATTACCGTGCCTGCTTCAAAATATTTCTGCACCGTATCATACAGAGAGTCTTTTACTTCCTCCAGCGTCATCCCGCATCACTCCCTTCTGCGCCTCCTGTATTTCCAGAACCTGCAGCTCCAGTTCCAGGCGGCGCTTCCTGATCCGGGCATTCTGCAAAAGCTGCTGTGTAATGGCGCAGGACGGTGTTTTCACTCAGCCTGCTGTTCTGGCAGGAAAACCATTTCCCTTGAAACCAGAGCCGGTCTGCTTTCTGCTGCCTGCCCGCATCTTCCACCAGCAAAGGCGAGTCGCAGAACACTTTCAGCTTCTGCCCGGATTTCGCACCGTCCGTATCCATTTTTACCGTATCTTCTTCTGTCTGCACATCCATAAGAAACTGCAAGTCCTGATACGGCACAGATGTATGTCCTCTGATGTACACCGGCACGGAATATCTTCTGAGCGTATAAGGTTTTTTAAAAAATACCATTTAATCCTGTCCTTTCCGCTTTACCACATAATTAACAGACTGCCGCATACGCCCGGTGTCAATCAAAGGCTTGCTGGACCCTTTCCGGCGTATCGTGCTTTCTGCATTCGGCGCAAAACTTCCCTCTGCAATTTTTTCCTGCACAAGCGATTTCTGAAAATTTCCGATTTCGTTCAGCAGCGTCTCCGCTGTTTTTCCCGATGCCAGCGACCTTACTTCTGCCTGCAAAAACTGGTTAATCTTCCCCTCATTTTCATCTACACTTTTACGCAGGAACGGCCTGGACGGAATATGCTCCGTGCCAAGCTCATTCCACGCAGCAATATCACAGATATCCGTACCATCATCTTCGGCTGCCTCCCCATGCTGGAACCCGATGCGGACCTCCTTGTCAGCAAGTTCCGCAAGCATCCGATAAAACCGCTCCCCCTCCGGCGTAAGCGTATCCCTGATCCTAGATGCCATAGGGAACACCTGCGGCCACGATCGGCACAATGCACCTGTTTTGAAGCTGCTGGAACTGTTTGCCGTAAGATGTAGTGCTGTAATCTTCCGCAGAAGATATGCTGCTTCCCGCCTTCTGGCTGCTTGCAAAAGACACAGATGTATCCCCCTCTGATATGGATATCGCTGAATAGCCAGACATATCCCCAAGAGAAATGCCCCCGACCGCCGACTGTCCAAGCCCTCCGGCTTTCATCTGGTGTGCAGCCAGATATGCAAGCGCCTGCGGATACAGTCTGCCAAATTTCCGCTCACTGATCATAGGTTCTGCAAGGGAAATATAAATACGGACCTGTTCATCCGCAACCCCGGAAAACTCATGCATAGTTGCTCGTATGATTTCAAATGCTTCCATAAAAACATCCATCCTTTCCTACGCATTCAGTGCATGGATGATTTTCTCCTTTAACATATCGGCAGAATCGGAATCTGAAAATTCAAGTCCAAGCCCGATTGCTTTTTTGATAAGATCCTCTTTTTTCTTCATACCTTTGACAGCCTTAATCTCGTTTTCCTTTTCCTCAGCTTTTTTGCGGTATTCTTCCTGCTCCTGTTTGTATTTTTCAACTGCTTCCCTGGCAATTTTTTCACGCTCAGTTTCCCCGGTATCCGTAATTTTCATCTGTGCTGCTGACGTATTACCGGCAGCAAGAACCTTTGCCTTTAAATAAAACTGGATTGTAGGATTGCTTTCGTCTACGTTATCCAGCTTTACATCTTCCCCAGGAAGGAGCGTTTTGCCAAAAATACTGATAATCTTTCTTGATATATTTGTAACTCTCATTCAAACAGCCTCCTTTAAATTAAATGCCATATGCCAGAACCATAGAAAGAGGATAATAAATAATAAGCCCTGCTGTCCTCGTTTCACAAGGAACCTCTGTTTCCAGGTTTTTGATCTGTAACGGGTACTGGTAAAATGGAAGCGGGATTTCCAGACTGAACTTCTCTGCGTCTTTCGTATACATAAACATAATGTTTTTTCCGCTCGTATTAATATCTGTTGCCTCTGCCTGCAGTTCTGCACAGGATTCAAAATTTTTCAGATATGGCGCATGTTCTTTCAAAAAGCTGAGTACAGTCGTATCTGTATCCGGTATCCTCCTTGTTGCAAGATCCATGTATGTGTGGGACGGCAGCGCAAGGGTATCCGGTTTTTCTACAGACATCGTTATCTTATCAGTAAACATCTGTACACCGTTTATGTCCGCCAGAATTTGATCCGCTGTCTTATATTTCCATTCTGTATGCTTCACGCCATTTACTTCCACCTCTGACAGCGTATACAGCGGGATATCGTTGTTTTCGCTGAATACCCCAATCAGTCCGTGTTTCTTATCCCCAGCCCATGCAATTTTGTTCACAGCATAATCAGAGGCTCGTCTTGCTGCTGCTCCTTTCCTTGCATCCAGAGATTTTCCGGCAAGCCTGGATGCTCTCATTTCCTGCACATTATACCCATAGCTGTCGCCAATGGATTTGATGTGCGCAGTATGGGATTCGCCTTTAATGTCCACCCTTGGCAGATCCGTTGCATAATTATTGATAACCTCTGCCATCCCGGTAACATCATAGCTGTAGTAGGTCGTGGTTTCAGCCCCTTCATTTACCTCTGACGTAACCGGGAAATTTGACAGTGCAGACAGCTCCGGATACTGCTTGTCATAAGTCTTTGCTTTCACCTGATCCAGCTCGCGCGCAAAGAACACTCCGGCAGACTCCGCACTGTCAAAATGCATATCTTCGGATCCTGAAATACTCCTGATCAGCGTAGAGCTTTTTAATGCCCTGTAGTCATCGTTGTTAAACTGTTTCATGAAATATGTCCCTCCCTTACCTGTTGATCAATCAGCCCTTATCCACAAGAGCCGATACTGCTGAAGCAGGAATGGCCGGATAAAACACTGCATTTGCAATTCCGTCGTCTATTACTCCAAGGAAACAGGCATTCAATTCTATCTTTGTGGCTGTATCATCCGAAGATGTAAACAGTCCGACTTCGTCCCCGTCCGTAATCAGGAACACTTTCCCTTTATATGTTGGAACTGCCTTGGAGCCTGTCTTTACCCAGATTTTTCCACGCTGCAGACAGCCGACCGTCCTCTTATCCTCGATTTCCAGCCTGTTATCCATATCCATCTCTGCCATCACAGAATTATGTACAATCACGCCTTCGAAATCAGCAGATGTGCTTTCAGACGTCGGTACAGTAACGTCTACTCCCTTGTTTGTGCCTGTTACCACGCCAACGCCAAATGCGGTGCTGCCCTCAGCCTGCCTCGTGGCAACCTCATGGTCCGACAGGTCATAAAGCCCTCCGGCAACCCCTTTTGAAAATCCAAAATTATAGGACGTCTGTACTGCCATGCTCATGTCCTGTTTCCCCCTTTCATACGATCAATCATATTTTTACGCGCAGTATCAGAGCTGCATGCTTCGCCGGCATCTTTCCGCATCCGGTCTTCCGCCATCCTGCGGCGCTGTTCATCTGTGGTTTTCCGTTCATGAAAGCTGTCCTTTGCAATGTCATAGGCTGCATTGATATAGCCGTCGCTTTTTCCATCCAGGTTCATCTTCGGGTTGACAGCCTTAATTATTTTTTTGCGCCCCTCTGTTATGGAAAGGTTTTCTACCCCGTCAAGTCCAAGCCGGTCAGCCATACGGCAGATATCCAGTCTGTCTTTAAACATCTGGTCCACAGAATCCATATTTACCCCCTTTTCACCGCCAGGCTTTTCTGCCTGTGGTTTTTCTTTCTGCTCAGGCACATTTTCTCCAGAGTCCGCATTTTCTTCCCCGCTTCCGTCTGTGGCATTCATATCATTTGCAGCCTGTATCCGGTCAATTTCTGCAAGAAGCGTCTGGATATCCGCCTTCTGCTCCGCAACCACATCTTCCGGCTTCATATTCCCGCCTTCTGCGTCCCTCCGGTCCATATTTTCCCTTACTGTTTCAACCGGATTCTTTTCTTTTTCCTCCGGTTCTGCGGGCGGTACATCCCCGTCCGGCCCGTTTCCGTCCGTTTCAACGCCGGTTACGTTTTCCGCCGCTTTCTGCGCCTTATACAGGGCAATGGCAGCTTCCATTTCTTCCGGTGTCAGATCATGGTTTTCATTCTGCATGGAAATTCGTCCTCCTTTTAATGTTTTATAATCATCATCCCTGCTGTCAATGTTAAGCCTGGCCGATTCCCCGGCTCTTGCCTCCCCGACAAGTGCAAGATGGTTGATCTCAATATTTTTCTGTATGCAGTCATAGGGTTCCCCATTCCATTTGCCCGGTTCATCCACCGTATCCAGACTGTACCCCAGGGATAACTCCTTTAATCCACATTTTCGCAAGGCATCCGTATCATGAATGATGATCTCACATCTGACATTGTCTCCATCCTGATACCCCTCACTCATAATAGTTCCTATCTGCTCCCTGCGAACATTGCTTTTGTCCACCTCTCCAGCATCATGTGTAATGATAATAGGTTTTCCTTTATAGCTTTTTAAAGACTTTTCAGAAAATACATGCTCTGGTAACCGAAGCTCACGACGTGTACTTCCGTCTTCATTTTGATACCCAAAAATGCCACAGGTAGTTACGACCGGATGGTCTACCAGATACCCTTCATCAGTATAATAAGTCTGATCCAAAGAAATACTGTCCATCCTCCGCATCTTCAATGGCAACACCTCCATTCTTTTTGATCACACCGGCAAATCTATATTGTCAAGATCAAATATTGCAAGGGCACAGCAGCGGCACTGATAATCCTGTCCCGGATGGCATCTGCGCCCGGCATCCGTTTCCGGCGGATCATCCCACCGGAAAATACGGCCATTCAGCTTTTTGTGACTGTCCCTGACCCTTTCATCCCTGGAATCGCTCCATCTGTAACGGCGTATCCCCGCATCTGTCTGCTGGCGCTGTGTAATCGCAGCATTTAATTTCGCAACCTGGTCCCTTGCGATCAGCCTTGCATGGCGTTTATCTCTGCCATACTGCCGCTGTATCTCTTTTACAATGTAAGTTGTGGGCTTCCCATCCATATATGCCTGGTACACGATTTCTTTCATTTTCCGCAGTGACTCATGCGGAATTGTCCTTATCAGGTCCACATTATCTGAAACCCATGTTTCCAACATATCCTGATAGAAGCTGCCCGAATAATAATCATCCAAAAGGTTAAGCCCAAGCGTCCTGTTTACCGTCTTTTTCCATTCTCTGACCGTCAGCTTAAGGTTCAGGGCAGCCACACTCTCCAGCATTTTCTTTAATCCAAAAAGACCGAATGTGCTTTCCATTTCTTTCAGCATCCGTTCAAATAATTCTTTTAGCTGGCTTAAAATACCTTCCAGGATGGCAAACCGCCTTGTTTTCCTTTTTTTATCATTGCCGGATGCATCCGTATTGTACTGCTGGTCTTCCCACAAAATCTTTTTCAGTTCTGGCATATACCGCAAGATTACCTGTTTTTCAACAGCCATATACTGATCTACGAGACGTATGTATTCACGCTGCGCACTGTCAGGGTATTTGGACTGGTATCTGACGGCAATCTCTTTCTTACCGCCATTCTGCTGTTTCAGCCTGCTCCTGATCAGCCTTTTTCTGGCTTCATCATCCATATTGCGCCCTTTCTTCTGCATCTTGCGCTTGAGGCGGACTGTGCAAATCATTCAGCTCATTTAAAAATTTTTCGACTGACATACGGAACGGCAGGAACATTTCATGTTTCCTGATTTCAGAAAACGACTCAAACCTCGCGTTTTCCATTTCATTATTAAACGCACGTGGCTCCCCATAAAACTCTGTACACAGGAATATCTGTGACGGGCAGTATTCCGCAGGCATATCAGAAAGGACTGTAACAGGAACCAGTTCCGCTACATAAATGCCAAATTCCTCTCTGGTTTCTCTAACTGCTGCATCTTCTGGTGTTTCGCTATTTTCTATATGTCCTCCAGGACCGCATAGAAGGCCACTGTCCTTACGTTCCCCAACCAGCACTTTCCCATCCCTTATGACAAGTACGCCGCATCCGGACGGTATGACCGCATCCGTTTCCATTCGTTCCTGAATACCAGCCCGTTCCGCTGATAGCGCCGTATTAATGGTTTCTTCTGATTCTCCGGAATATTCCTCTGAAAGATCGTTCCAGTCCCCGCTTTCTTCATCCAGGACATCATTGATCGTAAATTCCCCGCTTTCCGCAAGTCTTTTGCGAACCTCAGAAGAGTCCAGGGCCTGCATATCAGTGTATACCTGCGCCGTCTGCGCTTTGACATATTCTGTATCTGCCCTTGTTTTGTCAACATCTGCCTGTTCTTTTTCGCTAAGGCTCCACAAAGGATTAAATTTCAATGTATAGTCTGGTATTTCCTCATATCTGCCTTTGGCTTTTCCAACAATCAGAATAATATCAACCAATGTCCGCAGATTATTCTTTAAATTAATCTTCTGGATCCTTTCTACGAATTTATAAAAATTCTCCATATCACCTTCGCCTGTGGAATTTTCCCCAGCCGGTGAACGCCCGAACAGTTTTGTCTGCGGGATATTCGTAACCGCAGAAAGCATATTACAAGTAGAATCGACAATATCCTTTACTCCTGAAAACGTCACCGTCTTGTAATCGTAATCTTCCCCATCTGCGTCTATTGCAATGCTGTTTATAATCCCTTTTGCCATATCAATAAGCTGGAGCCGTCTGATTACCGTATTCTCGCCTTCGTCGGTGTTCAGCAGTGTAGCAAGCCCTTTAATCTTGTATACTGCCTGCACCGCCCGGTCAAGCAGCTTCACTCCATTTCCATGAGAAGTGACCGTTTCCTGCAGCGCCTTATGCACCCTCTCATATTCCGGCATTCCAAAGAAGCGATATTCCGTCCTGGTCGTGCTGGAAGGCAGGATGCCGTTTTTAAACAGCAGGCAGCGGCTTTCATGCACCCGGAATGCCATCCCGTATACAGGGGATATATCATAAAATTCAGGCAGTCCGAATTTTGACCTGGTTCCGGTGTTCGGCCTGTGCTGATATATGCTTGCATAGTCTGGTGTCACAAGCGGCCTTTCAAAAACCATAAGTTCATCAATCCCGCGTATGCCATCCCAGTTAACAGGATCTGTAAGTTCGCCTCCATCATCAACAATCATCACCATAAGCGCGCCTCCATACAGCCTCGACCATTTAATAGCCGTAGCTGCCTTTTCCTCAAAGTCGAGCTCATCAAGTGAATTATTGATAAAATTTTCAATGTCCGTATCACTAATCCCGTATGTAAAACCGCTGCTGACCGCTTCATCAGCCGGAATATCTATGATTCTCGCGAACAGTCCATTGCCTTCATAATTAAGCGTCAGCTCTACATCAGCCACCGGTTCATCACTGACGAACCGATAATTTTCCGACACATCATTTTTCGTTCCATATTTATTCAGCAGGTTCTGGTACCCGTCCCTGCGGACTTCTCTGATAACCTGTGATCTTCTATCTCCTATCACTTTTGCGGCTTTTTTTATTTTCCGGCGTCCCATCTTTCAGATCACCTCCTAACTGATCAGACTATCAATATGAAAGGCTTTTGTCTCATAACATGACAGCGCCACAGCATCTGCCCTGTCCGGAGATTCAATCCCGCGCTTTTTCATTTCATCCTTGCTTTCGAGATACAGCTTGCCCCTGCTGGTCATTTTTTGTTTTCGGCAGGAAAGCTGCGCCACTAATTCATTGTCATTTTCAAGGCTTAATTCCTCTGCGATCAGCTTATCCTTTACAGTTCCCCACAGGTAGGCAGTCATATCATCATAAATATCACACGCCTTTACTTTACTGTTTCCGTCTTCAACCAGATCGTCAGGAACCCTTGCAGCAGCATTGACCGGAACAACTACCATGCGAGCCAGCTTTTCTTCCTGCCTTACTTCTTCCAAACGGTCAGTCACACCACCTCCAAGACCCGTGTCATCTATATTCACATATATCTTTCCACGGTACGCCGGATAGTCTGCGATCATTTTTCTATACAGCCATACAATTTTCCCAGCTGTTGTCATAAGGCTTTTTCCCCTAAACATAACTGGAAGCGTGATTTTCCCGCCGACATTCTGCGCAATGACTGTTTCGTCACCGCCATACCTGGCTACATCCACGCCGAATGAAATCCTTTTAACTGGAACACCCTCCGGCAAATCAAGCATGGTACAATGCTCAATAATGGAAAGCATGATAAAAATATCATCGTCCTGCTCTGGGAATTCGCCATCAACACGTACACGGACAACATTGCTGTCTTTGCCATATTTTCTGTCCAGGGAAGCAATATTGTCCTTATTCGTCCTTGGACTGTTTCTGGAAGATACCGTATGGCACTGGTACTGTGCCCTGTCTGCATTGAATGCATCAAAAAAAGTGCCGGAGTTCCTTGTCGGATTCCCGCACATCAGCAGCTTATTATTTTCACCAGACAATGTACCAAGTACCGCCTCCATGATTGGATCAGCAACGCCGGACGCTTCATCTATGATGAACAGCATATTGTCCTCGTGGAAACCCTGCATGTTTTCCGGTTTCGTAGCAGTTCTGGCAACTGCAAACCAACGTTTTTCATTGCCTTTCATGTAGATATACGTCTTGGTCCATTTCAATATTTCTGAAAGCAATGGAGACCTGCTCATCCACTTACTGATCTCCGACCACAACACATCATGAAGCTGCTGCTTTGTTGGCGCCGTTGCAACGATTCTCGGATATGGAAAACAGCACAGAAACCAAAGCAGCGCTACCGCTTCTAATCCAGTCTTGCCAACGCCTTGACCGGATTTTATTGCCACTTTCGGATTTTGTGCCAGGTCCATCAACGCTGTTTTCTGCCATCCATCCGGCTCAAAAAGCAATACTTCCCTGGCAAACAGCACAGGACTCCTGCGGTATTCCGGCATTTTCTTCCGAAAAAACCTTTTCCGCAAATCCCGCGATTTCTTATTCGTCATCCCAAGCTCCTTCTCCCACAACAGCCGAAATCCAATCGTCAACCGCGTCATTGCCAGCGCTCTCGCTTTCTATCCTGGCCCTTTCCAGCCTGATTTTTGACAATGCTTCGATTGCCTTCGTCTTTTTATTCTGGACAGAAGAAAGCTCCTGTTCCAGCCTGGCAGCTATCAGGTCTTTATTGGTTGTATGCGTCTGAATGCTGTAAGGCTTTCCAGGCAGGCGTTCTTCTTTATCAACCTTTTCCTGCTGCCGCCTGTTATATTCCGCTTCTTCGTCCTTGTCCTTAAAAGTCCGTTTTTCTTCAAACCGGGTAACATCCGCAACTGTTACCTCGCCTTTCTGCTCCCGGTATTTATTAATAGCCTTGAGGATTCTCCTTTCACGGATGGAAAAAAGCTGGATCTGTTCCATCAGCAGCTTTTCCTCTTCCTGTGGAACATTTTCCAAAAGTTCCTGCTCGTCTTCATCCAGGGCATCCATAAATACCGGCCTGTACCCTCCATGTTTTGTAACATCCGGCGGAGGCACTGGATCACGGTTTCCTTTCCCTTTGGAAGCCCCTTTGGAATTTTTATTTCCGGGCTGTCCGCCCCTTTTTTTCTTTTGCAACGTTGCATTGCTGTCCGCTTCCTTATTTGCAACGTTGCGCTTGCTGTTTTTCGGTGATTCCGATGCCCATTTGCCCCTGTTCTTCCAGCTCCTTACTGTCCCTTCGGGGACGTCAAGTTTCTTCGCGATATCCGTGAGTTTCATGCCCTTTTTAAACAGCTTTTCCGCCTCTGCTTTTTTCTCACCTGGCGCCCTCGGCATATCACCACCTCTCTCCGATTCGTTTTTGCAATCGTGGAGCGTGAAACGTTGCAACGCCCGGTTCCCGTTTCGGCTCTCACGAATACTGTCCGTTATATCATTAAATCTTCGTTATAAACTCAGCTTTTGAAAATCCCTGACCCTGTTTTATCATCATTTTCAGGAAATCCTCTTTTGAAAAGTCAGAAAGCCGAAATACTTCTTCCGGCCGCATTCCAAGCTGTTTTCCTATCTCGCTTACGGACTTTCCTTCGTCCATAAGTTCTTTTACAATCGCTTTCATCGGCCCAAGCAGGTGTGTCCCCCTTGCCCTGTTATGGGTAACAGTCCCGTAAATATTGCCTGCTTTGTCCTTATGTTCCACAACTACCACCGGCACCCTGCCCTCAAGCATGGAAACCAGCGGCTCTTCCCCTGCAACTGTCCAGCGGTGGAACCCGTCGATAATCGTGAAGTCCGGCCTCACCACAATCGGCAGCGTCCATCCATTGGCAAGGATGGATTGCTTTAGCAATTCCAAATTCTGCTTTGATACCTTATTCGGGTTATAGTCATTCGGCCTGATCCGGCTGCGCTCCACCCATTGCAGCGTTGACAGCGGATTTATCATTTTCCTATCCATGAAGCAGCCCCTCTTTCTTTTTGGCATCTGTGATATATTTTCCATAAATCCTCTGGTACAATGCCCGGAATGTCCGAAATTTCGGATCACCGGAAATCAGGCCTTCATAAATCGCTTTGCAATCCTTATTGTCCGCAATCACTGACACGCTCATAAAAAAATTCCGGTATCTGTCAGCAACATGCCGCTTATGCCCGGCCTGAAAATTGCCGTCCATATCAGAAAACAGTTCCAGAAGTGCCTCCCTGTAATCCTTTTCGGAGGTTCCTTTTTCGTTCTGTTTCCGAATAGCGGAACTTCTGCCAAACATTTCACTGTCCCAGTACAAAGCTGCCAGATACGCATTTGGCTCACGCCTTACGATCCGTTCCATAAGGTCTGGATAATATTCATTCAGTTTTACAAGGCTTCTTGCTGTATCAACAGAAAAGAACTGTGATACCCGCAACTGCCTCCGGTTCGCCCCGGACTGCCATAAAAACAGATAAATCTCCGGTATGTCCACTTTCTCATAAAGCAGGTACAGCCATACATCCTGGTCCTTCCAATCATAAATCGGGAAAACCTGGTGCCTTTTTGTAGCCCTGCTTCCGGCACGCCCCATAGCGGCAATATAGGACAGCCTCTGCACAGATTCTGCCGTCCGAACTCCGGTTATTGTAACCCCATCCGAACACAGACGTGGCAGAAAATCCTGATAAGCGTCAATCCGCGGCCTGAGCAGATGATGTGTGCATATGGCAAAGGAAGGCGGCTTTCTTACCCACACATCTTTTTTATACCTGTCCCAGCATATAAATGTTTCATCGTTGGACAATTCATTAAAACAGTTATAATGCTTTACTTCCAGGCAGAACCATTCAAATTTCGCTCCAGAAAGCATAAATTTTTTCCGCCACTCCTTTACCTTTTCTTCCATGCATGGAAAAATGGCTTCTTCATCAATAAACTGCACAGTAAGCTGCGCCGGATTGATTTCGCCGGACTGTATCATAGACATTACAAGCTGCGCAAGGCACAGGCTGTCTTTTCCGCCGCTGAAAGACATATAAACAGGCAGCCCGTTTCCAAACACATTTTTGATCCGTATTCTTGCTGCCTGCACAACATCAATGCTGGCCTCACATCTTTTTACAGCCATATCTTTTCCCCGCATCCCGGACAAATGATGGATCTTCTTATTTCAGCGGCTTCTGCACCATCAGGACTTTCCTGCCGGATCGTTACAGGCATTCCAGGATCAGGTACAGGTTCTTCCTCAGATTCCAGCGCCGTTTGCTGTATTTTCTGTTCTTTGCGTACAGCGCTGTCTTTCATCCTTTGGATTTCTTCCTCATCCAGCGTGCCGTATTCCGCTATTTTATCCGTTACATCTTCCGCATCCGACACCATCTGCTTTAGGATTTCTTCATCAAATCCGGGAATATCCAGGTCCCCCTGCAGATCCTCCAGAAAACAGTTCAACGTGTCCAGGTTTTCAATCCCCAGGCTGAAAATCTTATTGTCAGCAATCATCAGCTTCTTTTTCTGGTTTTCTGTAAGGTTGTTATACTGGTATACATCCGCTGTTTCTTTCCCCATCGCAATAAGGGTGTCATACAGCCCATTTCCTGCCAGAATGGTGTTATTTTCATCAATGACAATCGGCCGTATCTGGCCAAACATATTTATGCTGCGCTGGAATTCCTTTAGCTGCTGCTCTGTGTGTATCCTGACATTTTTCTCCGGCTTTACAAGGTCAGACAGCTTCATTTTGATTATTTCCACATCCGCATCCTCCTGATTTGATATTGAAAGAGCGTCTGTGATGTATGATTATTCCATCCATGCTATCTGCAAATAGCTAAAATGGCAGCTTATACAGAATCTGATCTGCGCCCGCTGCCAGTGTGATACCTTATTTCAAATTATTTAAAAAATCTTCTGCGCTCTGGATATGCCCTGCTGCCTGATGCACAATCAGGCTGTCTATTTCATAGATTTCTGCCCACGCATTTTCCACGCTCCCGGTCCACTGTCTTGCCGGCCACGGATGCGTGCCGCAGAGATACCCGTTTTTCCAGCCATAGATCGGTGGAATTTCCAGATTATGATAATGGATATATGCCAGCATCTGCTCATGTGTCCATTCGGAAAGCGGGCTGTATCTGGTTACGCCCTGTTTGTTGGTGTAGACATTGTCTCCCTTTCCCACATAGTTTCCATCTGCCCGCCTGCGCCCTAAAAGCATCATATCCAGCTTGTTCTCTTTATAATACTTTGACTGCCCTCTGTGCTGGACGATCTGGAACCACATGGACGCATATTTGCTATTCTGCGGAAAAAGCATCTGTGGATGGGATGCCAGCCATTTGATATCCTGCCCTGTGTTGATTATGGACAATTCCGGCGGCTTATTGACATCCACCCATTCTATAAATGCCTGATACTCCAAATTGCAAATAACAAGCATACACGGGCTGATACCGGCCTGTCTGCAAAGTTCGCCGAGTACCAGGGAATCCTTGCCGCCGCTCCATGCATAAGCAGCTTTCTTTCCTTTGGTTTTCTTTCGGATCTCTTTTACCGTCTTTTCAGCCAGCCGGTCCAGTTCTTTCTTTGGTACCAGCTTTTCGATTTTTGCAAGCGCCTGTATCCAGTCATCATTTTTAATCCTCTGTTTCCTGCCAAGCAAATCACCCATTCCCGGCACCCCGCCTTCTGCTTATCATCAGGGCCAATGCACCGGAAAGAAGCACTGTCAAAAGGCTGCCTGCGGTTTTATACGCTGCAATCCCTTTGATATTGCCATATCCAAATACCGGTAGCCCGACAGCCATTGCAGACATAATCCCTATGGCCACGCCCCGCGGTTCCAGCTTGATCCCTTTCAGGGTAAAAACTGTCGGCAGCATTGTAGAAGCCCTTAATGTTCCATACATCAGAAATAAATGTGTCACTGTCAGCCCTGGTATATTGGCTATCGCAATCCCCACTGCCAGCAATAAAACCATAGACAGTTTCATCTTTCCAAGTGTCTTTTCCTTTACGATGTCTGTTGTGAGGGACGAAACCGCGCACAGGTTGCTGTCAATCGTCGACAGCAGCCCGGATACAACCATGAATAAAAACGGTACAACTGCCCATGCCGGAAATAAGGCATTTACCAGTTCAAAATTGATAACCCCTGTATCTGCAGCATCATACCCCATGCCTGCGCCGACAAAACCGAGTATGCCCATCGACAGCGGAACCACGCCGAACAGAAGCGCTCCAGCCAAAAATGCACGCCCTATCCTGTCTTTCCTGATACAGAAAGCCCTCTGCCAAAAACTCTGGTCGCCAAATGGACCTGATAAAAGCCCGACCGTGGATGGAAGTCCAAATCCAAAAAATATCTCCCACCCTTTCTTTGAAAAAAGATGCCCTGCATCCCTCGCAGCCCCTCCCAGCCCCGTAACAAGCGTTTCCATTCCTCCGCCATTCTTTACACCAAAGATGGCAAAAGCAACGCTTACTGCCAGCATAAAGGCCATCTGGACGCCATCCGTCAGCATGGATGCTTTGATTCCTGAAAACTGGGAATAGGATAGCGCAACCGCCGCCATAATGGCTGTAACAGCCGCAAACGGGAGCCCCGTCAGTATGCTGAGTATCCTGCTGCCAGCCAGAAGCTGCACCCCAGTTGACAAAGCCGCCAGTGCGCCGAGCTGAAACAGGTATACATTCCTGACTGCTTTCGACTGATATTTCTGGTACATATAGCCGGCCAGGGTCATCCCTTCCGGCATTTCTTTCCGTATCTTCTCTGCAAACGGAATAAACAGTACCATGCAGGCCACATTTGGCACAAGAAACCAGAAAAGCCCTGCAAAGCCCCTGGTATATGCATTCTCTGCCGATGTAAACAGCGCAGGCGCCCAAATCCAGGTGGCAGCAATACTGAGCGCTGACATCCCCCATCCGGCATTTCTATCCCCGACACAGAATTTTTCTACATGATTCTCTTTTTTTGTCATAAGAACTGTTGCCCCAAGCATCAGTAGCGTGTAGGCGGACAGCACGATTAAAGCCTCTTTCATTAGATTCCTCCATTTCTTGATTCTGGAGGAGCTTCATGCTTTCCTTTATCCAACCGTCTCCTTTCCCGGAAAAACTGCACAAAAAAGGAAGCCTGACAGCCGCAGGCTTCCTCCGAAGTATGATTTAGAATTTTACATTTACCACACTAATACTTTCATATTGAAAAGTCAAGGAAGATTTTTTGCAGACGGTGGATTTAATGTACTTTCAAACCATCCACCCCAAAAATAAGGGCAGATAACCTTTCTGTTGCTACTTTAATGTCTTCATATACGTTTCTGGAAGATATATTTTGTTTTTCTGATATCTCCTTTGCCGACAATGTATGCTCTGCCATATACATATCCCACACAACCTCGTATCGTCTCATTTCAATATCGCGGTTCGATGCCTTGTCGCAGTAAGCTGCATACAATCCAAACATAGTCTCAATGTGGGACACGATAACCGCAGTTCTGGTTGCACTGCGCTTGATGCTTTCAATGATTACCTCATTGTCGTAAATCGACATCATAGATTCCAGTATATCCATTGCAGATTCTTCCATCTGTGTACGGCCAAACACAGAATTTTCTGCGTGCTCTTTCAGCATATGGTAATTTCTAAGAAGCAGCTTTGTATTTCGCAGCCGTATGTCTGCCTTTTTCCCTAACTCCTTTTTCCGTTCCTGTTCGAATGCCTTAACAGCCTCCCTTGCGCCAATGGCAGCCGCTTTTTCGTATATATCTTTTAACTGATCCTGTGTTAATGTTACCAGAATTTTTCCGTCTGTTTTTACATGATCCATGCTGATTGCCCTCCATATTTTACTTCTATTTTCTATCAGATTATGATAGAATATCATTGTCTGTTGGAGGGTTGCGAAAGCGCTCTCCTTTTCCTTATAAATCCGCCAGATAATCTTTCAGCTCCATCTGTCCTGGTATATCGTAACAAGGAACTTCCGGTGCCGGATGGGATGTACCTGTTTTTGCTTTCTTTGCTGCTTTTAAACTGCCCGACACTTTCCCGTAGCAGACCGGGCCATATCCAAGTTCCAGGCTTTTCGGGCTGCTCAGTTTTCTACCACAGATTAAGCATATCACAGTTTATCCCCCGCTTCCTGCCTTTCCGGCTCCTTTTTAATACACGGAGCGTTCAGCACATTTTTAACCGGAAGCCCGTAAAAACTGCTGTTTTCCCCTCTGCATACCGCTTCACCGTTTTCATTCCTGCTATAACAGCAGGCCATGCAGAAATTCCTATATCCAAGTGCATCCATAACTCTCTGCCTTCCTTTCCGATCTTCTTCCGCATTTACTGGATTTTGCCCATTATATCTGCAGTTTTTCCTGTCCCTCCATTAAGGCTTTTGCCATGCATTTTGTAAGATGTATGACTATTTCAGCCTGTGTATGGTTTGTCCAGGCATAATACTGTTCATCATCTGCCACATGAAATCCCGCACTTTCTACAAACCTGTTTATAAACTCCTTTGTTTCATCCGCAGCCAGCTTTTTCACTTCATGCTTTTCTGTAAATCTGCGTTTTAATGCCGGGTCAATGTCATCAATCCTGTTCGTGGCACCTATTATAATATGCTTGTTAGAAATATTATCCAGCTCCTGCATCAGTGTTATAGTTGTTCTGGACAGTTCTGCCCCGCTTCCAGACCCGTCACTGACAGCAGACCGTTTTACCGATATGCAGTCAATTTCATCCAGCATCAGCAGACATTCATTCTGCCGTGCAAAATCAAATATCCTGGCAAGGTTCTTTGCCGTACCGCCCATATGGGAATCTATCATCCGAGAAAAATTTATGTACATGAAAGGCAGGCCCAGCCTGTATGCTATATACCGCCCGAATGACGTCTTCCCGGTACCGCTTTCGCCATATAAAAGTGTTGCATTCAGATACTGCACGCCCCTTTCCATCAGCTGTATGCTGACATCATTCATCCGCACGATCAGTTCTGCAACTGAATGCTCCCTTTCTGAAAGGAAATACCTGTTTTCCTTAAAACTGCCTATATCCTCCATAACAGCTATTCCAGCCAGATTTGGCGGAAGCTCCATCAGCTTCCTGCCGCCTGACTGCAGAATCTTTTTGTACTTTTCCACCTGATAATGGTTTTTCTGCGTTGTATCTTCTGCAAGGCATGCTAACGCATAGTCCTTTATTTCTATTGTTCTGTTTTCTGCTATTGCCCGTATAAGCCTCAGCTGATTTACTGTCAATCCCATTCTTTACCCCTTTCTACCATTACAATTCGCCCCGTTTTACTTTCTTGTATGTCTGGCACTTTCCCATGACGCCATTACAATTTGCGCACACACGATATTTTTCACACCTTTCATCATTTGGGCATATCATCCCCGCCCACTTATTCCCCCAGTCCCAACAAGTGGTTCCTCCATTTCTCTCACAATGCCAATACGCACAATATTTTTCTTTATGCACCATTCTTCCCTCCCTTAATAACCTTAAACTTTTTTCTGTTCCTTTCTGCGCCATATTCCGACAACACGAACTTATTGCAGCCTTCAAGTAAATGCTCCCTGTGTCCAGCCTGCCCGGTAAAAGTCCTGCATTCATCACAGTTAAAACAGCTTTCCCGTATTTCTTCCGGTTTCACCTTACCCCATATTTCTTCCACATTATTTGCACAGTACTGGCATAAGCAATTAACACATAGCATTACCGGATCTTTTATTTTTTCAAACAACTGCTCAAACTGTGTCCTCGGTTTTTCTATGAAGTCAAATATATCCATCTGTCCTTCCATAACCAAACTCTCTAATTATGTACAGCATTAAAATTTTCCATCGCCCACTTATTCCCTGTTGCCATTACAGTTATCCTTACGCGCTCTTGTGGTATTAATATCCTTCCCGGAAAGTTATCCAATGCTTCCATAGTTCCACATTCATCACAGATCATTGTCTTATTATCACTCCGAGAGACAGCAGGCAATCTCTCAAACTTCCCTCTACACTTAGGACATATTTTCATTTCTGCATCATCTTCCTTTCAATCCTGCCACTTTCTTACATCTTTCAGCATAAAGCTGATCTATTTCTACTACCGGCTTATCCAATTTTGATTATTTTAAAATATGTCTCCATAATCTTCAAAATTCATTTGCCTTGCCGGCGGCTCATAATTCATCCAGATAACTTCTTTCTTTTTAGAACACGCCTGTGAATATGCAGTTGTTTCAAAGTGTTTCCACCCCACCAGCATATCGTTATACAATTCCGTTTCATATCCGCTGATCACCACCGGACCCTTATGAGCCAGCAACAGCGCAAGCAAGCGCTCATGTTCTTCAGCATCCATTTCATATCTGTACTGCTTCCCATGCCGGGTATTCAGCATATAAGGAGGATCGCAGTATATCAGAACATTCTGAAAATTAAACCTCGGAATTAAATCTACTGCCGGCCGGTTCTCAATCTGGACCCCTCTAAGCCGTTCTGCCGCCTGCATAATCTTTTCCGGCAAATTGCACCAGTCCTGTGATGCATAAGAACGTTCACGCCCCTGTACGTCGTTTTTCCAGCCCACCTTTTCCCCGTTCGTCCGGAAACCATGCCCCATATTCAGCCGTATATAAAAATTCAGAGCTGCCTCAAACTTATCCTCTGGAACTTCCTGGAATGCCTTTTCATATACCTCTCTGGAATATGGCGTTAAATAAATGCTTCTGGCCAGTTTTTCCGGATCTTCCCTGATGCATTCAAACAGGTTTGCAACATTCCCGTCCAGATCATTTACGGTTTCGATATTGCTGCGCCCTTTGTTAAATAATACAGCACCGCTCCCAAAAAACGGTTCCACATAGCTGTGATGCTCTGGAAAGAAGCTGATGATCCATTCTGCAATGCTCCACTTGCTTCCTGGATATTTCACGACTGCCTTCATGCCATGCCTCCTATAATTTCTCAAATTCTTCCTGCAGTCTTTTATGTTCCCCGATGCTTAACCCATACAGCAGGCTCCTGACATCGGAAGAAATTTTTATTGATTCATTCACAGTGCATCCGCGCGCCAGCAGATAAATACCCCTATCTATTTCCTCAAGCCACTTCCGCACCGTTTCCAGTTCTTTTAACCTTTTCTGTATTTCATTTGCCCTTTTCAGATTTTCAATAGTCATATTTGCTCCTTTCCGGGCGGCAGCGCCAGTCCGCCCTGCATGTATTTGTGATATGATCTTCCTCTAGGCCAGCCATGTACTGCATGAACCAAACTCTGGCTGCATGGCGCTAATTTATTGCTACAGGGAGGACAATCGCTTTAAAATCGCTGTCCTCCGCTTCCACAATCATAGGATTTTTCGGGCTTGCCATCTGGATTTTTATATTTCCGCATTCAAACGCTTTTAACGTTTCAACGACCAGCCTGGCGTCAAAACCGATTGTCAAAGGTTCTTTCAGCTCCTTTTTCAGTAAAACCGTCTCATTATAATCCGTTGTGCTGTCTTTGATGCTAATGTTCATTTCGCTGCCTGAAATTTCAAACCGGGCCGGACGTTTTTCCTCCGTACACATTTTTGCGCGTATCATGGCTTCCAGAAATTCAGCTCTTGCAACCTCTGTATGTATTGGCATCTGGTGAAACATCTTTTCATACCCGAAATATTGCCCATCCACTATCCTGGTATATACTTCATAATCATCTGTAATAAACGCCGCCCCATTCTTATTATGCTTTACTGTCACATCTCCCGACAGACCGATGGACAGCAGCTTCTCAACCGTATTTTTAGGGATGAGAAGCTCAAAATCCCCTTCATAATCCACCCTGTCCCATGCCAGAACATGGCCGTCCAGTCCCACAAAGTTCAACATTCCTTCTGCTGCCCTCAGGCACAGGGCAGACATCGTGGGACTGGACGCCTGGGCTGGTATCGCATAGGATACACGTTTCATGGAAGCCAGAAGCAGATTGCTGTCAATCGTGGTTTCCTTATCATCATCCCCCAGCATACCGGATGCTGGAAATGTTTCCGGCTCCAGTGTCTGGTATTTATTTTTGATCTTCTCGGCCTTGATCATAATCGTGTTTTTCTTTCCGGGAGAAATCTCCACTTCCCCATCCGGCAGGTTCCCGATCAGGTCAAATGCTTTTGCCGGGATCAGGAATATTTCACCCTCAGAGCCCTCTATTTTCGTCCTGACGGTCATTTCCAGGCTGCTTGCAGTCAAATAACCGTCCCGGACTAAAATGCCCTGTAAGGCCGGCAGGTTCGTTTTCTTCGGCACTACGCTTTTCAGTTTTGCAATCTTCCCTGCCAGTTCCGCTTTTTGTATCTTCACCAGTTAATTCCACTCCTTCCAGTATCAGTATTGTCTGCTGTTTTTCCTGCAGCCGGTACGGCAGCAATTCCTGTTCATTCATGTATTTATGTCCAAACAGTTCTTTCATGCGTTTCCATACATTCCACGGCACCCGGTAAAATCTCTCAAGCCCAAGCGATACCATCACAAAACAATGGGCGCCAAACCGCTCATATACATCCAGGCTCCTCCACTGTGTATCTGTAACCACACTCTGGCTTATCCTGTCAGAATCCGTATGTTTCGCTTCAAACATAATCCCTGTGCCGTCGCATAAAATCCCTTTATAATCTGGCTGGCCTTTCTTCTCATAAAATCCCCGGACCGTCCCGCTGCTGTCTTTTCCTGTTATATGGAACGGCTCCGGCGTTTTTTCGATATGGGCAAGCCCTTTTGACAGATAAAATTCACACGCATGGGACAGCCAGCGTTCAAACATTTCCCCGGATGCCTTGCTGCGTTTTCCCGTTATCTGCTTTTTCAGGTCAGGCACAGCCATCACCTTCCAGCCGCTTTTTCAGCA
Organism: uncultured Eubacterium sp.; assembly: GCA_910584595.1. Lineage (GTDB taxonomy): Bacteria > Bacillota > Clostridia > Lachnospirales > Lachnospiraceae > Eubacterium_J. The sequence goes on along the minus strand of CAJUBQ010000009.1, from coordinate 40,818 downwards.
CAGCCCCGATTTCACGCAGCTTTGCCTCTCCAATGCCTTTTATCGCTCCAATTTCATCTAAAACAGACGAAATGCTTACCTTTGGGGCTGATGCTTTCACTTTTCCCTGATGAAAGCCCTCGCTTCTTGCTTTTTCCACCCTGTCCTCTACATAATGCACCAGTTGTGCATCCGTCATCTTCCGCATCTTTACAGCCTTGTCGTGTATTCTGTTTTCATTCACTGTCCGTCTGCAGCTTCTTTTTTTCGCCATAACTTTCATCCCTTTCTTCATAACCTATCCGCTTTTCCTGTCACTCCATGCTCTGGCAGCCCGGCAAGGACAGGCATTGCAATACTGCAATCTTCACAAAATTTGCGAAAACATTCCTTGCACATAAACCCAAACTGTTTCGGCTGTTCGCCCCGCATAGACCGCGCGGATAAAGCCACCATCATGCTTTTTTTCATATAAGCCTTGCAGGAAACGCATGAATCATACAGTTTTTTCTCCATTTTCGCGCTGATCGCTTTCCTCTGCAGCCCTGCAGGATACTCCCGCCGCATATTTCCTTCACCGATAATCGGGATCAGGCTATCTTTCATAAACACCGGTATTCCTGCCTGGTCAGCTTCCTTTACAATCTTCCGGATCCATTCAATAGCAGGAACCACTTTTTCTTTCTTCCGTCCTGTTTCTGCCCCAATGATGACCCAATCAATCTGACGGAACATAGTATTGTGTTTCTCCGGCTCTATATCTTCCAAAAGCGGTTCTATGCTTACAAATGTCCGGCATCCTGCGGGAAGCTGGTTCCATCTGCCTGCCTCGCTTTCTCTTGTAATGCTTGTTCCGTACCACATATTCTCAGACCCGCAAGGTACGCCGTATGCCGCATACCGCCCCACGTTCTTTGTCAAAAACAGGTAATTATGTACCGGGTATTTTTCACACGCTGCAAAAATATCATCCAGCCATCTGTCTGGCACCCAGGCTCCAAATACATCTGCCATAGCTCCAACAAAAATGTTATTCCCCATTTTCAGTTTATCCAGCATATCCATCCGGTACCTGTGCAGCGTTGGTTCAAATCCAAACGGATACGCCAGCGGGTTTCCAGTTTCATTCAGCATAGGCGCATCCAGCACATACAGATCTGCGCCTTTGTCCGCTGCTGACACCAGTTTATAATCTTTCTTTGCCATTTTGTTCAGCCTGACGTCTCCCGCAAACCTGGCTGTCATCCGTCTTGCATAGCAGTAACTGCAGTTATGCCTGCATCCCGTGACAGGATTCCATGTATGATCGCACCACTCAATTTTTGACCGGTTCGTAAAGATCCCTCCTTTCCGCAAACCCTAACTGTTTATCTTTTTTCCACTGCACTCCTGTAAAATTAATCTTCTGTCCACATTCACTGCAGTATTTCGGCTGATAGCCAGGCCCGGCATTCAGAATATTCCCGCATTTTGGGCAAAGGCAGTCCTCGCGTTCCATAATTACAAAGTCGTACTTCAAATACTCGCTCTTTTTCAGAATCGGTTTTTTAGGCCTGTTTCTCATTTTATCCCGCCTTTCTATGCTTGCGCGGCGCATTTTCAAATACTTCCATTTTTTTCTGGAACAGCATTGCAAATGCTTTAACTTCTGGTGTCATATCACAATTATGGGACCCTCTGCATTGAATGACTTTACCCTTCCACTCTAAAGTAAAATATGGCTTCTCAGGTTCTTCCTCTCTCCTGATAAAGAAGATCATCGTTTCTCCCCTTGCTACTTTGTCCCTGTAATTCCCCACACAGTGATGCAGGCACTCGCCCTCTTTTTTCAGTTCCTCCAGGTTTTCCGGCAGCCTTATGAATAATCCTTTTATCCTTAAATTTACAGGATCGGTATCCGAAACTTCTTTCCGAAGTTTTTTCAATATATTGTTGAAACGCCGGATTTCCTCTGCTGCCTTCTGGTCCTGAAACCTGAGATGCTCTTTCGATTTTTCATCATGCGCTTTTTTGAAATTCCTTGGATACAGGTTAAATTCATTGTGCAGGTCATATCCCATTTCTTCCATCCATTTGACATAATCAAAATAATCCCTGTCATGTATAACCTTCTGTTTCCCTAAGTATTTTTTCAGTTTATAAATGGTTGTGTACTGCCTCATATCCAGGTATTTTTCATACATTTTGTCATATCCATTATCAGGGCTGTACCGAAGTGTTTCAAAATCCTCTTTGCTGATTTGCCCCGCATACCGGAGTATCATTACATCCCTTATGGATGGATCTCCTATCTGCCTGAGCATATGGAACTGCAGCCTGTTTATTCCAAGTGTTTCCGTGACTGTCCCGCCATTTTTAAATTCCGGACGGTTCCTTTCTTTCAGCACTTCCTGCGCTATTTTATAAAAACCAACCTTTAACAGCTGCTCCAGATATGGCGCTTCCCGGTAGGAATTAAAATACCAGTCTATGCACCATGGTTCTGCAAGGATATTGCCGCCCTGCCCTATATAGCGTGAACCGCCGGAAACATGGGCCGTTTCTGCTACATTGTTCACATAAATATCTACCGCACTGTATTTCATGCAGGTGCCCGCAACCGTTTCCAAAAGATTCCTGTTATAAAGCACGACGCTTCTTGGCACATCCATTCGCGGCGGCTGGAGATAGCCGTAGCTTCGGTCTTTAAAGTTGCACCATCTGATTTCTGCCGTGCTTTTATACCTGTGCCACTCAAAGTCTCTTGATTTATCAGCAGAATGTACTGTCCTGAACTTTTCAATGCTCTTTACTTCCGGATTATGAAAATCATCCTGAAAATCTTTTGTATGGCAGAAATACCTTACCAGCACTTCCTCGCCGTATTTTTGAACCAGCACGCTCCACTGGACCGTAAAAAGATCCTTTCTGCCCATGCCCTCGCTTTTGCATTTCAGATACTTATGGCAGTATGGGCAGCGCACTGTCCTGTTATGGCCGATTTCATCCACATCATTCCATATAGCAATTTTTTATGGTACAGCCCGTCTTTCCTGACCTCAAACTCATGCCCGCATTTTGTGCAGTAAGCCCTTGCTTTTGCTTTGCTGTAAAAAATATAGTTCTCGTTTTCAAACACCACATCTTTTACAAAGTGGCCATAATCAGCCGGGAGCTCTCCAAACTTTTGCATCTGCAGATCGATGTCAGCTTTTTCTTCTCTATGCCTTTTCTGCAATTTCCAGCCCTTAATCGTATTCTGGTATTCATCAATCCTGTTTTCCACTTCTGAATCAACTGCCGCCCCTTTGGGAATATCGATCTCATGGTCGCCGATCCCATTCCTTTTCCGAAAATCACGCAGAAAACCGAGTATCTTATTTCTTTCCCTGATAGAAGCTATGACAATGTTCCCGCTATTCCGGTACCAGTACAGATAACCGGTAAGGTGATTAATGGCCCCCGTTTTCCACTTCGTTTTATCCATTGACAGATCCTGTGTAATATAATCATCCATCTGGCAAAATGTGCGGAATTCTGGTTTCAGCTCTTTTTCCTCCGCATGAAAAAAATTAATGATCAGAGTATCTTCCCCGTTTATTTCCCGCCTGTCTGCCGTTGCCAGATAGCTCATATGCGGCACAAGCAGTAGCATTTGTTTATTCTTTTTTGTAAGCGATGGCCGTGGGACTGCCGATAATGACCTTTTATCCATCCGTCTGCCTCCTATATATCCATCATGGAGAACATATCCATCTGTCCCTCCATGTCCCTGGTATTTTTCTTAGGTTTTGCATGGCCCTTTTTCGGCCCGCCTGAAACAGCTTCTGTTTTATCCAGCGCTTTTGTGTCCTGGTTTTCTTTTGCCCCGGCTGCTTTTTTTGCTGCTTCTTCTTTTGCTTTCGCTTTTCTTTCTTCTGCTTTCTTTTTGGATTCTGCCGCTTTTTTTGCTTTTCTCTCTTCCTCTACCTTATCATCCTTATGGTAATAATCCTCAGCCCATTCGCAGACGATATCATCACGCACAGCGCAGCTCCTGGCTCCTTTCTGTACAGACTTTTGCGCCTGGGAATAAATATAGTCATAACACTTTTCCCACGTCTTATGCTCCTGTATCACATCCTGGGACAGACCCTCATCTTCCCCGCAGCGTTTTATGAGATACTCTATAACCGGCTCTGCAAACGATTTATCTTTTGCTTTTTTCAGCTCCTTCTCCAGCTTCTTTTTTGCCCGGCCTTTTGCTGATCCGCCGGATTCTTTTGCATTGGAAGAATTTTCAGGCATATTGTCTTTAACACTTTCTTTTATAGCAATATCCTCTGATTCTGCTTCCCCGGCTTTATCGCATTTCTCACATTTCTCTCCAATACCTCCAGAGCATTGAAGCCCTTCTTCACCACTTTCTTCAATCTGCTTTCTAATCTGGCAGTTTTCTCCGTCTGCCCCCTGCTGTCCCTTCAACTGAACATATTCTGTTTCAAGCTGTTCATAGCTGATATGAAATAACGTGCTGCCGGCAGCATCATAAAATGTTACTTTATCTTCTTTTTTCATGACCTTATAGATAGCCCCGCCGGATTCAATATCACACATGGATCCACCGTTTTTATACGATGTCCTGAGATACTCACGCAGCGCCTCTTTCCATGCACCCTGGGTAAATCCACCGCTGCTTTCTACATCTGCATATGTCTCCCCGTCTGTTTCAGATATTTCGTTTTTCAATACTTCCCTTGCTTTCTGCCAGGTATCAGATTTTAATGCTTCCCTGCTTTGTTCTGACAACTCTGCCCCGCTAAATGCTGTCGGCAAATTTTTCCCTTCCATTTCCTGCCTCCTGTTCCTTAAAATCAAAAAACATAAAATAACGCTCTTTTTCCACTGGTTTTTTTGTGGCCACAGTCCCACATATATTTTCCATCATTACCGCCATTCGTCTTATATTCCATACATCTGTCCGGAACATTGGCATGATCCATAATTCCTGCCCTTCTTTTTCCTGCGGAAACAAAACATGCCCGGTCAGTGGATTTGAAAGTGAGTTTCCAATGCAGATATATCCGGCGCACCCAAGAAGTGATAACTGTATATAACACATCATCCCTACGATCCGGTCTATATCCTGCCCGACAAACAGTACATGATTCTGGAAATTATACTTTGACTTTTTCATTGTATTGGCTGCAGCTATCAGCGTCGCCCCTGCTCCGCACGCCTCATCACAAACAGATATATATCCCTGCTGTTCAATCTGGCTGTCTATACTGCCACAAGTAATCTGCGACATCATTTTACATATGCTGTACGGTGTGAAGAATTGCCCTTTCCAGTGGTTTCCAAGATTCAGTCCCATATACATTTCCCCTAAAAAGTCCTGTTCCGGATTTTCTTCCAACGCATTTACTATGACAGCCAGAAGCTGTGCCGGCTTCTCCGCGCTTCCAATCCTTTTCAGGCATTCCGCATATTCTTTTTCCCTGCCTTTATGTCTTTTCTCCGTCCTGTCTACTGCATTCGCAATAGAACAGGCCATCATCGTAATCACATCAGACCAGACTTCCCACGGCTGGCGGGAGTAACACAATTCATGAAATATTTTCATGAATTCTTTCTGATTCACCTTAAATCCTTCTATCACCTTGTTTTGCATATTCTTACTGCCTTTCTTATATCTGATATATAGATATATTATCTATATATCAGATATAACACCATCCATTGTCTATTGTCAACAAAAATATCTATTTATTAGATATAATATTGTCTTTTTAAACTTATTGTGATAAGATATGTCATGAGGTGATTTTATGGTATCTTATGACAAGCTCTGGATTCTGCTGATTAACAGGCATATGTCCCGGACAGAGCTGCGCATAAAAGCTGGCCTGTCAACATCTGCCCTTGCCCAGCTTGGGAAAAATGACTACGTTTCCCTGAAAATTATCGAGAAAATATGTAATACGCTGGATTGTGACATATCCGACGTGGTAGAGCTGAGGGAAAACTGATATCCTCGGCTCCTTCTTTTTCTCAGGAATAAATCCTGTAATTCAGCTTTTCCCCTTTCAGGATAACGATATTATCGCGGCACATCTCAATAATCCTGCTGCCTACAGCCTCATCGAAGCCAGCCAGGTCATCTGGAAGTCTTTCTGTGGATATAACCATCGGTTTGTTGTGCATATAGCGGTAGTTAACCAGTTCATACAGGATATTGATATCCGCTTCTGTAGGCTTCCCTTTTAACAGGTCATCCATATACAGCACCCTTGCCCTGCGGTACGGTTCTGTGGCAGCATAATAGTTTTCTTTGTCTGTCACAGACTGTTTGATCTCAGTGATTGCATTGCGGTAGGCCATATAAACCACTTCCACGTTGCAGACATTCAGCAGATTGTTGCACACAGCCATGCCAAGGTGCGTTTTCCCAGCTCCGACCTGCCCGCAGAAAATAATGGAATTGTGGCGGCTGTTTTCTCTGCCGAGAAACCCCTGGTAATATCCCACGGCGGCTGTTTTTGCCTGTTCAAGCACATCGATCCCGCGGCAGTCAAAATCCTTAAAGCCTTTTTTCTGCATCTCCTCTGAAATGCCGCTGCGCCTTAAACGCCGCCGGTACATCAGCTTTTCATGGCATTCACATTTGACGGAAATGTCGTACCCGTCCTGCCTTACAAGCACATACCCCGTATCCATGCATTTTTCACACTCGTACCTGCTCAATATCTCACCTCCGGCAGTTCACCGCACACCGGCGGCTCCGCTTTTTCTCTTGCAAGTTCTTCAATGCGTTTCTGATGCACGGTTCCAGAGCTCTTGGCATCATACTGCCGCATGGTGCCCCCGCGGTCCTGCTCCCTGGACAGCCACCCGTTTACAAACCGCTTTATCCCCCTTGGCGTTTTCCGCTTTGCCGGGTTCGACAGGCACCAGCCGCGCATCTCGTTGAACTGTTGCTTTACATCCACGTTTGGGTAAAGTCTTACGTATTCTGCGAATAATGCCTGGTCTGGCCTCCATTCCGTGCCGTCGTTCAGTATAATTGCCGCAACATCTGCTTCCTGCACCCCGTTGGACTGTTGCCCTGCTCCTGCTTTCAGGGAAGGTCTTACGTGTCCTGCGGCTGGTGATGGAATGCCTGCTTCCGGTCCGGAGCCCTTTTTTTCAGGGCTTCGGACAGAATCTTTTTTTATCTCTATCTCTTTCTCTGTATCTATATCTTTCTCTATATCTGTGTTACCGTCCTGTAACAGCGGCGTTACATCTCCGTTACTTTGTAACGCCTTCTTTTCTCTGTACCGCCTTACCCTTGCGGCGGATTCGCTTTCGGAACCAACCATTTCCTCGCACTGTGAGAGCAGAACCTCATCCTCGCTAAGCACTCTAATCAGCCCCTGCCGTTCCAGGAACGCTATCGTGACTTTCACATTTTCCGGGTCTTCATCCAGCTCCAGCGCTATTTCTTCATGAAAAGTTTCCTCTACCCCTTCAAAATACAGCTTATTTCCCTGCTGCACCGCCTTTAGGAGCATTTTCAGATAGATGACCGTATAAGTATCGCCACCTGCAATCTTACGCAGCTTCTTGATCTCCTTTTGTTTAAAGAACCCTTCTTTTAGCTGAATCCAGTAATATCTTTTATCTGCCAAAATTCCTCCTTCCCGGAGGGACAGCCCTCCGGCCATCCCTTAATAAACTATCCTGCTTCCATTCTCCGTCCGCACCACGTCAAGGTTTTGCGGAAAGCGGGCTTTCATCGTCGGGTCGTGGGTGATTGCCATAATCTTCATATCCCCGTACCGCTCGCGTATTGTTTCCAGTGCGTCACAGTATGCCTGTATGCCGTCTGCATCCAGAAACGGCGGCTCGTCAATAAACAGCATCCCAAACTGTATCCCGGCAGTCGTTGCCTTTATTTCAGCAAGGGCAAGTATGACGGAAAGTGAAGACTTCACCTTTTCCCCGCCGCTCTTTGACAGATAAGGCAGGCTGCCTTTCCCATATTCCTCAATGAAGATATCCAGCGTAGCAACTTCTTTTTTATTTTTCTGCACTTTTTCCGTAATAAATTCCACCCCAAGCTGCCCGCCTGTCATCTGGCTTAAGATATTATTTGCCGTCGCAGACAGCTTTGGCAGGATGGTTCGGATGATCTGGTGCGGTATGCCGTCCTGGCTGAATGAGAGTTTCAATGTTTCATAATCGGCTGCATCTTCTGCCAGTTCAGAAATTTCTTCCTGCATCACGGCGATGTCCTGCCGTATCCGCCGGATCTCCCTTATTTTCTGCTCCAGGCTTCCGATTTCCGTCTGGAGTTTTTTTGCATCCCTGCTGTGCCTGTCCATTTCTGACTGGATCTCTTTTGCCTTCCTGTCAAAAATGCCATAGCTGTCTGCTAGTTCTTTTTCTGTTCCTGCACGTTCCAGTTTATCTTTCAGTTCTTCCTGAAATACCAGGATTTCTTTTGCCAGTTCCGCAGACCGTTCCGCTGCATTCGCCCTTCTTTCTTTTGTGACTGGGAGCGATTTTTCTCTTTCCGCCCATCTTTCCAGCCCCTTCATTTCTTTTATGGCAGCCTCATATTCCTGATAGCTTTTTGAATGCTTTTCTTTTTCCGCATTCGCTCTCTGAGCCTGTAATTTCAGCTCCTGGAGGCGTTCTTCTGCCTTTGCTATATTTAACTGCACATGGTCCATTTGTGCCTGTATTAAGGCAGCTTCGCCCTCACAGCGTTCAATTTCCTTTAACTTCTCTGTATACACTTTCAGCCCAGCGCATTCTTTCCGCAGCGCATCCAGCTTTTCCTGTGAAAAATTTAATTCCCGGATCTCGGCGTCCACAGCTTCCACTTCTTTTTGCAGGCTGGCAAGCGCCTCCTCCTTTTCAGACATAAGTGTTTCCATCCTTGACGGAAATGTTTCCAGGTCTTTCCCTGCCTGCACTGCATCCGTCAAAAACCGGCAGGATGCCTTTTCAATATCCATGCATCCGGAGTCTTTCAAAAGTTCCGTCCGTTTTTTCAGCGAAGCCTTCTCTGCCAGCAGGGACCTTTCACGTTCGTTAAAATACGCTTTTTTGCTTTCCAGGGCATATGACCGCTGGCTTCTCTTATCTGACAGCCGTGCCTCCTCCTGCGAATCCTCATACATGGAATCAAGCCGCATCTTCTTTTCCAGGTATTCCTGTACTTTCTCCATGGCCAGCGCCTTATCTTCTTCTGATGCAAGGCTCTCCAAATGTTTCTTGTATCCAGCCTGGAGCGTTTTATATTCTTCTATTTCCCTTGTAATGCTGCGTATCTGGCTGTCCAGGTTTTCAGATTCTTTCTGCCTTGCTTCATATACCGCCGTTGCTACAGCCAGTTCTTTTTCCCTGTCGGCAAGCTGCCTGTATCTGGCTGCATGGCCTGTAATCATTGATTCCTCAGACAGTTCTATGTCGCACGTCGAAAGCACCATATCCGCAGATGTTTTTGCTTTTTCGGCTGCCTGCTTTCTGCTGTCCAGGACAGATATGTCATCCATAAGGCTCTTGTACCGCTCTGCCGCAGCTTTGGCATTCCCAAGGAGAAGGTTCGCATTCTGCAGTTCCAGCTCCTTTGCTTTTTCCTGTGCCTCAATCTGACACAATCTTTCCTTTGCCTGGTTCAATTCCTCTTCCGGTTTGCCGGATGCCATGATATTTTCAGACTGTACCTTTATGGCCTGCTTTTTGCCGTTTATCATCCGGTTGTATTCTGCCGCCATATCCCTTGTAATGTCCTCCATCCTGCCATAAATGCCCAGCCCCAGCAGGCTGGAAAGGATAACCATGCGTTCTTCCTTTTTGGCCTGCAAAAACAACCCGTACTGGTCCTGCATAATAAGTGCGCAGCTTTTAAATGTCATGCTGTCCACACCGATTAGCTGCTCGATCGCCGCCTGTGTATCATTGAATTTTTCACAGGAACGGTCCTCCCATACGCCACCTGCCATTTGCGCCAGGTTCAGCGTGCCTTTTCCAGACTTTGCCCTGGTCCGCGTAATGCGGTACGTCTTGCTGCCAATTAAAAAAGTAAACATTATGTACCCGGACCGCACCTTATCCTCATTACGAAGCCACGGAACCTTCACAGACGTGCTTTTTCCTTCCCTTGGCTCTTCATAGATACAGTCAATCATCGCATCCATGAACAGTGATGACTTCCCTGCTCCGTTCGGGCCATTAATCGTACAGAACTGGATATCCTCAAAAGAAAATTTTTCTTCCGCATAGGCGCGGTAATTTTTCACTTCAATTTCTACCGGCACAAACATTCCTGAAAATGCCGCTCCTGTTTCCGCTGCCATGGCTTCTGCAATCACTGGCCTTGATTTTAACAGCAGCCGCTCTATATCCTTTTCTTCCATGCCCTTTTCCTGCAGGTACAGTTTGAGGTTCGCTTCCGGATCTGTTTCCTGTGACAGATCCGTCCGGTCTGCAGATGGCCCGATTTTTTCCGGGCTTATGCCAGCTACCCAGAATGCACCATCTTCATACAGCGTTTTTTCCAGCATGGCAGTATGGAACGCTTTTTTCTTTTCAGCAGTGCATTCATAAAGCACACGCACAATTTTTCCGATAACCGCCCCGTTAAAACGCCATCTGTCCATGGCAAGTTCATCTGTCCGGTTGTATATAACTGCTTCCACATCGGAATCTGCAAATTTTAAAGTAATAAATTCCCTGTATGGCGTTTTCACAAACTCAGAATCCGTTAATGCCATGCCTTCCTGCCCCAGTGCGCTTTCTTCAAAATAATGAATCCAGAACCCCCGTTCCTGCCCCTCGTCATTAAAATTGTTCGCGTTAATGGAACCGGAATAATATACATTTTCAAACCCGGATACCCTCTGCGGCCTGTGAATATGCCCCAAAGCCACCAGGTTATATCCTGCTGCATTCAAGGCTTCCGATGGTACAATCGGCTCAAACTGCGTCAAAAGCTGTGACTGCCCGCTTTCGGTATTGCATCCGGGCACCGTATAATGCGCCATCAGTATTACCGGGCGGTCTGTCCTGCATTGTACCCTAAGCCCCAGTACAATCTTCCCAAGCTCCTGTGAAAAAACTTCATTTTCCTGTTCTTTTCCAAAACCCGGAAATTTTGCCCGGTATATGCCACGATCAAATCCAGGCAGCACTGCAATATCTGCATATTCTGTCTGGATCACTTCTGGATTTACAACGATATGGACGTTATTAAAGCCAGAAAAATGTGTAAAAAGGACTTTAAACTGTCCCTCCCCGTCATGGTTTGGTGTTCCTCGCATAATAATTACCTGTCCAGCTGCGGCGGCCAGGCGGGAAATGATCTCAATGGCAACAACCACTTCATCACAGCATCGGTCACTCCATGTCTTTCCTGTATGAAAAATATCTCCTGGCACCAGCACCAGCTCTGGATTCTCTTTTTCTACCCGTTCCGCCAGTGCCTCAAGACAGCGTTTTGTATCAAGTGAACGAAGGTTGATTCCGTCTTTTTCCGGCCCTTTAAAATTTCCAATATGCCAGTCTCCTGAATGAAAAATTTTCATAACTGCCTCCCTCCCTGCTGATTTTTTACCGCCTTCTGGCATGTATAACATAATGGCCTGCCCATATTTTCATAAGAGTAGCTCCAGACCCTTTTCGGAATTACAATGCCGCACTTATCACAGCAAAAATCCTGTGAACGGTCTTTTTCTGTCATCTCCCGTCCATGTGCTGTTTCCGGTGCCTGCTTGTTTTCAAAGCTGCCTTTTTGTGCCGTATGGTTCCCCTCTGGATTCTGGCTGCCGGACGGTTCCTCATATACATCCGCAGGCAGGTCCGCTTCTTCATCGGCCATCTGTGGAATAGAAATGGTCTGCGTCACCGGCTGCATATTTCCAAAAAGGTTTCCTACACTCTGCATAGCCTGCTGCAACAGCATCTGCTTTATAAGCGGGTCGTTATAATCCGGTGAAAAAGACATCCTTGCCACTGCAAACGGTTTTCTCAATTCCTCGATGGTATAAGACCCTTTAATTCCTAACAGGTCCCTGATCACCCTCAAAACAGCCCCCGTTGCGGCTTTCTGCGGCGCATTCGCCCGAAGCTGCGTCATGGCATCCAAAAGGCTGTTTTCTATGTATTTTCCCCTGTCGCACTCCGCTATGACATATATTTTCACCGGATACCCCTGGCTGTTGGCCTGGCCCGTGTCAACCCATTCCCCGGCATATTTCTTAGCTGCTTCTTTCGACGCCTTAAAGTCAGAAATCCCCCTCTGTGCTTTTTCCTCATAGGACAGGCGGTACTTTTTTTCTTCCGTTACAAGGTCTATCACCTTGAAATTATTACTGGTGCGCACGCTCCCGTCCGGCAGCCTGATAGCGCCAAACGCACTTGCCTTCCATGTGTTTTCATCCATTTTCACCACATCCCCGGAACCAGGCATAAACTGAATCCCGGCCTCTGTCGCCAGCTTGTTTAAAAAAGGTTTTGTCAGGGAATATAAGTCTTCCCACTTCCCATTGCCGCAGCTGCGCGAACCAACTTTAAATACCTGTGAAGCCCGTTCGCTCGTGTCCACATACAGCAGCGATGCGCTCATCTTATAAAACGGGTTGACCTGCTGTGTCTCCACGAACGGAAGCGCAAGGTTATAGCTATCCCTGTTTTTCATAACAGTCTGAATTGATAAGTTTTGCATTTTTGAATCCTCCATATTGATTTATTTGCATTTCCATGCTACAATATGAATGCTTACGGGAGTGTCCCGGCAATCTGCCGGACGCTCTTTTTCCATACTGCGCATGTTTGCTGCCCTTAACAGTGTAGCTTTTGAAAAGATACCAGCCTTAATGTCCTCGCATACAAGCTGTGCAAGATAATCCGGCTCCCGCCTGCGGCCGTCGGCATCCCCGTACCGCAAGATTATGGAAGCGAGTTTCTTTTCCGCATGATGCACGGACTCTTTCATCTGCATGTCTCCGACTTCAAAACCAAGCCGGCTTTCAATTTCTTTTTTGAATGTTTCCAAAGTCTCCTCCTCAAAATATGTCCATATTTTCATCCGGCAGGAATTTGCCAAGCGCCCAGTATACAGCCCTGAAAACCATAAGTATAAACAGGTATTCTCCCCCATACGCCATATATCCCCTTTCAAGGTACGCAGCTATGACGGCGCATGACGCTGCCGGGACTGTCAGTGCAACAGACAGGATAAGTTTTGCTGCCACTACCGCCGCTTTTTTCTGGAACAGCCTGGCTGCCGGGTTTCTGATTTCCTGCACCTGGGACAGATATAGCCTGTCTCTGGAATTTTCTGAAATATACTCACATTCCACAACAAACAGCATTCTACGCACTTTGCATACATCCGCCTGCGCCACCTTTCTTTTTAACAACCCCTGCCTGGCACATCCTGCTTTCTGTCTCATACGCCTGCCCTTTCCGAAGGCCAGCGGAATGCAAGCTGGTTTGTGCCTTTTTCCACCATCAGCAGATGCTCCCTTTCCTTCTTTTCTTTTTCTGACACGTTTTCACAATCGCATTTTTCATTGGGGTCAAGATGTGCCCCGCATTTCGGGCAAACATTGTAAAATGCCATTTCACGCCTCCTGTCCTCTTGCAATGACTTTGTCCACATCTTCAATGGGAATTTCATAATACTCTGAAAACAAATATTTATTCGCTTTCCCTGATGGAAAAGCGTGTTTCCCTCTTTTCTTTGCATCATCATTTATTTTTTTGATCATTTCATATGCCATGCTTCTACGGCATCCCATAAGAGCTGATACATCTTCCGGTGTAACAAATACCCTTGTTGCCCTTTTAATTACACCTGGAGCTGTCATGATAGATCCCATTCATTTACTCCTTTCCCTGTCATTAGGCATTCGCTTCCTTTGATAAATCATGCTTCACAATCTGATCCAGTGAAACGCCGAAATAATCTGCAAGTTTCTCCAGATCATTCACATCAGGCTTTGCCTTTCCAGTTTCTATTGCGTTATAACCTTGCTTTCCTCTATAACCAAGCAACCTTGCCATGTCTGCCTGTGTCATTCCATGTTTTATGCGCAAAAATCGCAAATTCTTTGTATACACTTCTGTAGGTGGCACAAGGTCTTTCAATACTAAATCATCAAGCGATACACCAAAATATTCTGCCAAACGGACAATCATTTCTATATTGGGCTTTCTATGATTTCTTTCCCAATTTCCTACTGCAGATTGTGTAATATCCAATTTTTTAGCCATCTCACCCTGACGAATGCCCATCTGCTCCCGCAAAAATTTCAAATTATGTGCCAAAAACACATCCTTGCCTCCCTATAAATTTTTCTTAACCCAGACTTTCAGATTCTGAGCAATGGCTTCCAATTCTCCCAGATCCTCAAGTACCTTTTGTAAGGCTGGCCTTTCGTCATCCGAAATAACGCCATCTTCTGTAATATCCAGTAAAATTTTTTCTGTCTGGCTAATCTTTTTAAATGATGATAATGCCCTGACCGTTATGCGGTCCAAATCCACTGCTCCAACTTTTGGCATATCACATCCCAATGGACAGATTTCGGTACAGTAATAATTTCTAAGTTCTGGAGCGTTGTACAAATCAGCCATCAGATGGACTTCTTCTGGATAAGGATTCGCAACTCCTTTTTCTATCCGATATAAACGTCCGCGATCTATTGATAAAAAATCCGCAGCGCCTTCACGGCTGCTTAACCGCTCATTGTGTGTTGATGCCGTGCAACGGGCTTTAAAAAAAATGTTAGAACTAGTTTCTGCCGTTATATTTGCCATTTTCTTTTTCACCTCTCTTTCTTATAATGAATTTAAGATGGTTCATCAGTTGAAACTTCGTTTTTACCAAAAATAACTTCAATTGGTTGTTTAAAATAACGGGAAATCATATATGCCTCATTCAATGAAAATTTAACTTTCCCATTTTCCTTTTTGCTGTAATTAACCTTTGAAACATTAATTATTGCAGCAAATTCTTCTTGCTTCATGCCAACAGATTCTCTGTAACTCTTTATTTTGAGTGGCGGCATCGTATACCTCCTTTCGTTTCAATTTTTGAACTTTATGTTTTTATAATAATTTCAATTTTTGAATTTGTCAAGCATTTTTTTCAATTTTTGAAACATTATTGAATTTCATTTTATGAAACTCTATAATATAAATGGAGGTGGCTAATGGATTTTGGAAATATTTTAAAAACTTTACGAGAAACCGAACACCTAACTCAAAAACAAATGTCGGAAATACTTGGAGTGTCAAAATCTAATATCTCTAAATATGAAGCAGGCACTGTAGAGCCAAATATTGATACGCTCAAAAGATATGCTAGCTACTTTAATGTGTCTACAGATTATCTTTTGGGATTAAAAAAATCTAATTCTGATACAAATGATTGCTACAATTACTTTTACGAGGAAGGTGATGCCAACTGGTCTATTCGGAAAATATCCAATGCAAAAAAAATTTCTTATGAGGATATGCTTGAAAAGTCATGCATTGAAAAAACACGTTTAGATGCGCTATGGTATGGCAATTCGCAGCCAGTTGCCGAGGAACTTATACGAATTGCCACAGTGTTAGATGTTTCAATAGATTACCTGCTTGATTACTCAAAGCGAGAACGAATACATTCTGATGAAGAACTTATTCTCAGGTATTATCACAGGTTTCCAGAAGAAGTAATGGAATTGCTGGAATCATTTTGTTCGTTAGAAAAACGAAAAGACCGTGGTATTATACTCGGAAAATGTTTTGAATTAGAAAAAGAATATTCATCTGTTGCAGCAGATGAAAAATATCTTGACAGCCAGGGAAAATCCCAGCCTTCGAGTGGTACCGGAGGCGGCACAATAGCAGTTTAAAAAAAATAGCACGAATGTCGAATCTGGCAGTATAACGTCAGTTCCTTCTACCAGATGAAAATACAGATATGAAAAGGGGAGTCCATTATGGGGTTTGCAGAAGATATGAAAAAGCTGGCAGAACGCCTTGCCGGCATTGAAAACCAGATTACAACAGAAGAAGCAACAAAAATGTCCCTGATCCTGCCATTCTTCCAACTGCTGGGTTATGACGTTTTTAACCCTTCTGAGTTCTGCCCGGAATTCACAGCAGATGTAGGGATTAAAAAAGGCGAAAAAGTAGATTATGCCATCCTGCGCAGCGGGCAGCCAGTCATACTGATAGAAGCAAAGGCCGTCAGCAAAAAGCTGGACAGGCACAGTTCCCAGCTTTTCCGCTATTTTGTTACAACGCAGGCTAAATTTGCAATACTGACAAACGGCATCCATTATAAATTTTATACCGACCTTGACGAGCCGAACAAAATGGATAAAGACCCGTTTATGGAATTTCGCCTTTCAGAAATTAGGGACAGCCAGATACCGCAAATAGAAAAATTCCATAAAAAATATTTGGATGTTGAAGAAATACTGGACACAGCGTCTGTCCTCAAATACAACACTCTTTTCAAAAAATCAATCAGCCAGCAGATGGACAGCCCCTCCAATGACTTTGTAAAGCTGTTCCTCCAGCCTTTTTATAAAGGCGCGAAAACCCAGGCTGTTATTGAAAAATTCAGGCCTATCCTAAAAAGCGCCATAAAGGAATATATCAGTGAAACGGTGAATGACAGGATAAAGTTTGCCCTCGAAAGCGCTGCTGCCACCCCTGCAGATGATGCCCGCATTTCCACAGAAGAAGAATGGGAATCCGTTACACTGGTCAAGGACATACTCAGGCCGGCTGTCAGCCCGGAAGACATATACCACAAGCAGACAGGCTCCTACCTGGCAATCCTGTACAAAAACAATACGCGTAAATGGATCTGCCGCATTAACCTTTATTCTGCACAGAAAACGCTTATCTTGCCGGATGGAAATAAAAAAGAGAGGCGGCACCCTATCGAAAACGTATCAGACATACAGAATTATGCCTCCGAAATTACGGCCGCTGCCAGGCGCTATACAGAACCACAAAAGCCTAAAAACCAGGAGCGCCTGCTTACAAAATGGGGTGCATATGAAATGCCTGACCCATACAGAATACAATTAAAAAAGGGGCCTCGAACAGATTTGAAAAAAATTGAAATAGGAAGATAAAAAGGAGGGATAACAGCATGGCCGCAGGCAGACATGAATTATATGACAAAACCAGTTTAGATAGAATCAGCGGATATCTATTAGACGATATGCAAAAACCAGGGCCGCCTTTCTTAATGGAATGCGAAAAGAATATTATAAAAGAAATAAAAGCCTATACAGAATATATCATAAACCAGGGGCTTAGCAGCAGATGCGATACCGTGCCTATCGTTGAAAACCATGCCGGAGAACTGCTTGACAGCATATGTGAATCAAACCGCAGTTATTTTGAAAGCGGAATCAAAACAGGAGCCCTGCTCCTGATGCAGCTCCTTGATCTGTAAATCAAGCTGATAATGAAAAGAGAGAGGACTATGCCCGCTTACAAATACACCCTAAAAAACGGCAAAACCATGTGGTATGCCGCTTTCAACTACACCGACTGGACCGGCAAATACCGGCACACATGCAAGCGTGGCTTTAAGACGCAGCGTGAAGCAAAAGAATACGAGCGTTCTGTCCTGGACCAGCAGAACGCCACAAGCGACATACTCTTTTCTTCCCTTGTGGAAATTTATATGGAGGATATGTCGCACCGCCTAAAGCCTACTACTATGGACAACAAGCGGAATATCATAGACAGCAAACTGCTCCCTTACTTTTCCAGGCTCAAAGTGTGCGACATTGACACCATAAGAGTCCGGAAATGGCAGAACGAGCTGATATCTTTCCGGGATGAGAATGGAAAGCCATATTCCCAAACATATTTAAAGACCGTGAATAACCAGCTTTCCGCAATACTGAACTATGCCGTAACGCATTATAACCTTTCAGCAAATCCCTGCAGGGCAGCCGGAAGCATCGGAAAGAGCAAAGCAGGTGAAATGAAATACTGGACGCGGGAGCAGTATGAGGCATTCTCCAAAAACATCCGGAAATCCGCAACAAAGCTGGCTTTTGATATGCTGTTCTACACGGGAATGCGGTCCGGCGAGCTCCTGGCGCTTACGCCTGCTGACATACTGCCGGACAAGCGCATTTCCATTAATAAGAACTATGCCAAAGTAAAAGGCGAGGAGCTAATCCTGATCCCAAAAACAGCGAAAAGCAACCGGAGTATCGCCATACCAGATTTTCTTTATGATGATATTTTCGATTATATTTCAAAACTTGGAGGGATCGGAAAAGACGACCGGATCTTTTATTTTACAAAATCCGCACTGGAAAAGGAGATCAAACGGGTTGCTGAAAAAACAGGCTTGCCAAACATACGTGTGCATGACCTCAGGCATTCACACGCCAGTATGCTGATTGATATGGGTTTTGATATTTTGGAAATTTCAGAAAGGCTTGGACACGAATCTGCCAAAACCACACTGGATACTTATTCGCATTTGTACCCAGAAAAAGATACGAAACTGGCTGGGGCATTGAATAAGCTGCGCAGGCCGGATGAAGAAAATGCTTGAAATCATATCTGTATCATGTTATATTATACATAGAAGCAGTGCTGCCGACAGACGGCTAGCCCAACATAATAAGTAAAAATAGCCGCTTAGTTTGTCAGACCGGGGCGGCTATTTTTGTGAATTCTTTCTATCATCGCTTCCGATGGCATATCCAAGTCCGAAGCAGGTCAGGCCGAAACCCAGCACTGCAATAAGTCCTTCCAATGTCAACATCCGTTCTGCCCTCCTTTCCCAGATTCCCTTTCAGGTTTCTATGTAAACGGAGGGTCACAGTCCCTCCGGAGAGGGCTAACCGCCTGCCATCCTGGCAGCACCTGAATGCATTGTAGCACACCTTTTGACATTTTACAACAATTTCCGGTTCTGTGGAATATGTGGAAAGGACTTATTTTTTCCATCTCATATCAATCTCACGGAGACAGAAAAAGGACTGAAAAACCCTATAAAATCAGGATTTCCAGTCCAAATGTCCGCTATTCGAACTCAATCGTCCCCGGCGGCTTACTACTCAAATCATACACCACCCGATTAACCCCTTTCACCTCATTTACAATCCGATTCATCACCTTCTGCAGCACCTCAAACGGAATATCCGCACACTCTGCTGTCATAAAGTCTGTTGTCGTCACTGCACGTAGCGCCACTGCATAATCGTATGTCCGCTCGTCTCCCATTACTCCAACCGATCTCATGTTTGTTAACGCGGCAAAATACTGGCTTACTGTCTTATCCAATCCTGCATTTGCAATTTCTTCCCGATAAATCGCATCGGCATCCTGTACAATCTTCACTTTCTCGGCTGTCACCTCTCCTATAATGCGAATGCCAAGCCCTGGCCCTGGAAATGGCTGGCGGCTGACCAGATGTTCCGGTATGCCAAGTTCACGTCCTGCCTGCCTTACTTCATCCTTAAACAGCAGACGCAGAGGCTCTATGATTTCTTTAAAATCCACATAATCGGGCAGGCCGCCTACATTGTGATGTGACTTAATCGTTGCTGACTTACCAAGACCGGATTCAATCACATCCGGATAAATTGTTCCCTGGACAAGAAAATCCACTGCTCCAATTTTTTTTGCCTCTTCTTCAAATACACGAATAAATTCTTCTCCGATAATTTTACGTTTTTCTTCAGGTTCCGTGATGCCTGATAATTTTTGATAAAACCGCTCCTGTGCGTTTACGCGGATAAAATTCAAATTGTATGGCCCATTTGGCCCAAATACGGCCTCTACTTCATCTCCTTCATTTTTGCGCAAAAGACCGTGATCTACAAATACACAGGTCAGTTGTTTTCCTACGGCCTTTGCCAAAATTACTGCTGCTACGGAAGAATCCACGCCGCCGGACAGTGCGCAGAGCGCTTTTCCGCTTCCGACTTTTTCACGGATACTTTTGATGGTGTTCTCTACAAAGGAATCCATCTGCCAATCGCCTTTGCAGCCACAAATGCGATAGACAAAATTGGACAGCATTTTCTGACCTTCTGCTGTATGCATAACTTCCGGATGAAATTGTGTTGCGTATAAACCACGTTTTGGGCATTCCATCGCAGCAACGGGACAAGCTGACGTATGACCAATAATCTGAAAGCCTTGCGGCGGGGTCTCAATATAATCCGTATGACTCATCCAGCACACCGTATTTTTTGATACATCGGCAAACAACTCGCTCTCTGATTCAATCGTTACTTCTGCTTTCCCATACTCGCTGACCGGCGCTGTTTTTACGCTTCCACCAAGCAGATGTGCCATGAGCTGTGAACCATAACAGATTCCAAGAATCGGGATTCCCATTTCAAAGATTTCCTTACTGCATGTCGGAGAGTCTTCCAAATAGGCGCTGTTTGGCCCTCCTGTAAAAATAATTCCTTTTGGATTCATTTTTCTGATTTCTTCCACTGAAATATAGTGAGGATGCACTTCGCAGTAAACATTGCATTCCCGCACACGTCTTGCGATCAACTGATTGTATTGACCTCCAAAATCCAGCACAATGACCTTTTCCTGATTCATTGTTATCCCCTCTCTTTTGCACTTTTTTATTTTGCGCTTTTTTACTTTCATTTCAATACTGTCTGCAGGATTGATAGCATTTAACCTGCACAACACTTTTTATTCATTATAAATTACACTTCGTTGAAACACAAGCTACTTTTTATAGATCTATTTCAAAAAAAGATAACGGAAAGAATGTCAAAGTATGGTTATCTTTTACACTCTTTTCGTTATCTTCCCATTATTTTAACTATTGGAGCTAAATATAATTTCTAATTAGCAGATACGCATAACAACTGCGGTAATCAGCTTCTTAAACTGCTCTGCTACCCGATCTGCCGTCTCCTGCACTTCTTTATGATCCAATTGTTGTGCAGACATTCCGGCTGCCAGATTCGTAATGCAGGATATTCCGCATACTTCCATTCCCATATGACGGGCTGCCATTGCTTCACATGCTGTACTCATTCCTACTGCATCTCCACCCCAATTTCTGCACATACGAATTTCTGCCGGGGTTTCATAAGCCGGGCCTGTAAGCTGGACATAAACCCCTTCCTGCAGAGGGATCGAAAGCTTTTCCGCTTCTTGTTTGATAATCTCACGCATCGATGCACTGTATACTTCGCTCATATCCGGAAATCTGACACCCAATTCATCCAGATTTTCACCGATCAGCGGATTTGGCACTCCAACCGCGATGTGATCTGTAATCAGCATAAAATCACCTGGTTTATAATCATAATTGATGCCTCCGGCAGCGTTTGTAAGAATCAATTTTTCTGCTCCAAGCATTCCCATCAAACGGGTTGGAAGCACCACGTCTGACATTGCGTACCCTTCGTAATAATGGATTCTTCCCTGCATAATCACAACAGGCGTTTCATTTACATAACCAAACACAAACCTTCCTTTGTGACCTGCTACCGTAGAAACCGGAAAGCCTTCAATCTGCGTATAATCTATGGTCTGCTCTATCTGAATCCCATCCGCATAATCTCCCAGTCCGGAACCTAAGATTAATGCCACTTTTGGAACAAATTTTGTTTTAGCTCGAACACTTTCCAGGCATATTGCCAATTTTTTATAAATTTCATTCATACTTGCTCTCCTTATTTTTGCTCTAGAGCGTGTTTGAAAAATGCTTTCCGTGAGATGTGCTTCACAGTTTGTGGAGAATTTATCCCAAATTTAGGAGTCATAGTGGGCTATGTTGACTAAATTTGGGATGAATTCTCCGCAAAGTGGGGAGTGCAGATCGCGGGAATGATTTTTCAAACACGCTCTAGTCCAAATCAATTTTTAAAGAAACAATTTTCTTTAAACGGTCGTATTGATCTTCATTAATCACTATTTTATTGCCCTCTTTTGTAATCAAATCATCCTCTAAAAATTTTTTCACACTTCTGCTGATGCTTTTTACACATAGTCCTGTTTCATCCGCGAGGTTCTGCCTGTTTCCCTTAATATACAACGTTCCATTTTTGCCATATCTTTCAAAACGGTCTACGAACAACATCGCCAGCCTGTCCGAACCTTGCAGAAATAAAAATATCCTGCTGTTTCGTCCTTCTCTCAGCAAATATTCACCGACCAGTTTTGCCTCATACTTCATTGCACGGATATCAGAGTACATCCATTTCTCAAATTTTGACCGGGAAAGCTTCACAGCGATACATTCCGTGATCGTCCGCAGTGTTGTTTTATATACATCCAAATCCATGACAAATTCCATACCGCCAAAAGCATACAGTTTATCAAACTGCATATAGTCATACGGTGTCCCATAAACACGGTAATCGATAGCTTCTATAATGCCTCTCCCAATGAAAAATATAGTATCTGCCGGCTCACCTTCTCTGACAAAGACCTCTCCCTTTTTCAGTTCATCGATTATTAACGCATCAAACAGCCACAGCGGCGCACTTTTAAAATATTCCTGAAACTGCTCCTGCTTTTCTCTGTCGATGTTATTTAGAAATGGCAACGCATCATATAAAGGTTTATGCTTCATACTTGTTCTCCTTTCGTTACCGCAATCCGAAACCATGTACGATAACATCATTTTTTACGTCACTTTTCTGTCATCCGGCCGTCTTTCCTGCAGCTGATGTTTCATTCCATATCTGTAGCTCAATATTTTCCTGACTCAAATGTTTCCCGCAAATGCCAACAGGAGAGCATACTGCTTATCAAACATTTCATGGCGATACAAATTGTTCCAAAACAGATCTGCCAATCGTACCTTTCGGCATCGCAACTCCAAAATTCTCTGCAACAGAAGCGCCAATTACTGCAAAAGTATCTTCATTTTTCAAAGCTCCCCCACCAGACATTTTTTTGGAATAAGCAATTAGCGGGACATATTCTCTCGTATGATCGGTGCCAGTATAAGATGGGTCATTACCATGGTCTGCCGTCAGTATGAGCAGATCATCTTCTTTGAGTTCTTCCAGCAGGACACCCAGATTTTTATCAAATTTCTCAATTTCCCTTCCATAACCTTCCACATTTCTGCGGTGCCCCCATAACGCATCAAAATCTACAAGATTGACAAAGCAAAGTCCATGAAAATCGCTTTTGCAAATGTCAATCGTCTGCTCCATCCCATGTACGGAACTGTCCGAATGATAAGTCTGCGTAATTCCCTCCCCGCAGAAAATATCATTAATTTTTCCAACCCCGATCACATCATACCCGGCATCTTTTAAAGCATTCAGCGCTGTTGGCCCGGTTGGTTTTAATGCATAATCGTGTCGGTTGCTTGTACGTTTAAATTCGCCCTTCTTTTTACCGACATACGGCCTTGCGATAACACGTCCGACTCGCCATTCATCTTTCATCGTAATTTCTCTTGCTATCTCACAGCACCGGTACAAATTATCCAGATCAAATGTCTCTTCATTTCCGCAAATCTGCAACACGGAATCTGCAGATGTATAGACGATCATGGCTCCGGTTTGAATCTCCTCTTCGCCAAGTTCTTCAATGATTTCCGTACCGCTCGCGCTTTTATTCCCAATCACTTTTTTTCCGCACTGCTTTTCCAGCTCCGCAATCAGCTCAGGCGGAAATCCTGTATCTGTAAATGTCTGAAATGGCCTTTCTGTCTTAATCCCCATCATTTCCCAATGTCCGGTCATTGTATCTTTGCCGTTGCTTGCTTCTCCCAACCGCATATAACGGCCCATCGGGCGGTCAACACCATGCATGTTTCCTGCTGAATGCAGATTCAACATGCCCAATTTTTGCAGATTCGGTATGTCCAACGCTCCCATTTTATCTAAAATATGACCAAAAGTATCTACTCCTGAATCTCCGAATTTCGGAGAGTCAGGCATTGCCCCGATCCCAAGGGAGTCCAGTACAATAACAAAAATTCTTTTATATTCGCGCACTTTTCCATCTCCTTAATTTTCATTCAGATTCGCCGGTCCAAAACCTTGTGGAAGCAGCTCTTGCAATGTATACACATCATAATGGTCTGCTGCTGTCGCAAGTATAATCTGAAACTGCTGCGGGTCGCAAAATTCCATCATCACCTGTCTGCAGACGCCGCATGGAGCTGCATAATCTGTCAATACTCCATCTTTTCCGCCTACGACACAAATAGCCTGAAATTCCCGTTCCCCCTCACTGACCGCCTTGAAAAAAGCCGTCCTTTCCGCACAATTCGTCGGTGTATAAGCTGCATTTTCAATATTGCAGCCAGTATATATTTTTCCGCTTTTCGTTAATAATGCAGCTCCGACTTTAAATCCGGAATATGGAGTATAGGAAAACCGAAGCTGTTCGATTGCAAGCTCAATCATTTTTGTGATTAAATCTTTTTCCATATGGATGTCTCCTAACTTTAATAGCCTGACGCATTCTCATTTTTCACTATTTTTATCATTCGGCTTGTTCCAAGACGATCTGCGCCTAGCTCAAGAAACTGTTCAGCGTCATTCATGGAAGAAATTCCTCCTGCCGCCTTTATTTTTACGTCAGAGCCGATATTTTTCGCAAATAATTTAACATCTGCGAACGTCGCTCCTGCTGAGGAGAACCCTGTCGATGTCTTAATATAATCTGCTCCTGCCTTTGTCACAATCTCGCACATCTTTACTTTCTCTTCATCCGTTAACAGGCATGTTTCAATAATGACTTTTAAAATGTGATCTCCGCAGGCTGTTTTCAGGATGCGGATTTCCTCTTGAATGTCATCATATTTTTTATCTTTCAGCCAGCCGATATTAATGACCATATCGATTTCTGAAGCGCCATTTGCAATCGCGTCCTTTGTTTCAAATTCTTTTGTTTTCGTAGTCATATATCCGTTTGGAAAACCAATCACTGTACAGACGGATACCTTTCCCTGCACATAATCAGCCGCCTGTTTTACATAGCTGGGCGGAATACATATCGATGCCGTTTGATATTCCATCGCTTCCTCGCATATCTGCCTGATTTCATCCCAAGTGGCCGTCTGCTGCAATAATGTATGATCTACATGTTTTAAAACTTCTCCTGCATTCATGTTTAAAACCTCCTGTTTTTCTGTTTTTGCAATTCTTTTCCAACGGTAACAAAACTGCTGTTTGTGAAATACACTTCACAGTTAGCGCCCATAGTGAGTGCAGGCCGCAGTTATTCTTTTTGCTGATCTTTTTGTATAAGATTGCGGATCGCTTCTACCGCTACCTGAATCGCCATATCCGTATCATGCACTACCGGATTGTCCATACCAAGTCTTTCTCTCTCCTGATTGGCAACGACAAGGAAACAAGATCCTGTCCGCACATGCAGATAACTTGCCACTACAAACAATGCTGCGGATTCCATTTCAGACGCCAGACAGCCAAGTCTTTTCCATGCTTCCCATTTATTCATCAATTCATAGCTGACCGGTTTTGTCTCCGGTTCATGCTGACCGTAAAAAGCATCTTTGCACTGTACGACCCCTGTATGAAATGAATATCCTTTTTTCGATGCAGCTGCTACCAAAGCATTTGTTACATCCAGATCCGGTACAGCCGGAAATTCAATCGGCGCATATTCTTTGCTCGTCCCTTCCATCCGAATCGCGCCTGTAGCAATGACAATATCCCCGCTTTTTACTTCTGTCTGCATACCTCCGCATGTTCCAATCCGAAGAAACGTATCCGCACCGCACCGATACAGCTCTTCCATTGCAATAGATGCCGACGGGCCGCCGATGCCGGTAGAAGTCACGCTGACTTTTACCCCATCCAACGTTCCGGTATAAGTAATGTATTCCCTGTTATCCGCAATTAAGATCGGGTTATCAAAATATTGTGCAATCTTTTCACAGCGTTTTGGATCTCCCGGCATAATCACATAACGGCCAACTTCGCCATGCGCTACCTGAATATGATACTGTCTGCTTGCATCCTCAGAATAATTCTTCATATCTGATCTCCTTTCCCTGCTTTTTCAAATAATCTCTTTATTGTTCTGATTTCGTAACAGTTCAGATAACCATTGAACTGTTACTCTGTTTCTTCTGTTTTTTCTATTACTTCTATTTTTGTATCCATCGTTACCTTTTTGTTTTGGTCTTATCTTTAACGCTGACCTTTATCATATGGAATGCCCTCTGCTTTCGGAGCTCTTGATTTGCCTGATACAAAAATAAGCACGATGAGCGAAATAATATATGGCAGCATATTGTAAACCGTACTAGGCAGTTTCAGGGCAACCAATGCATCAAACCCCGTATAGACGTTTGATAATGCCCGGAACAAGCCAAACAGCAAAGCTGCAAGCCCGATATTTACCGGCCTCCATTGTCCAAAAATCATAACCGCCAAAGCCAAAAATCCAAACCCGGCGACACCGTTTTCAAATTTCCACTCACTTACGCCTGCTGTAATATACACAAGTCCGCCAAGCCCACCCAACGCACCGGAAATCAAAACACCTGCATAACGCATTTTATATACGTTGATGCCTACCGAATCTGCTGCCTGCGGATGTTCCCCACATGCGCAAAGCCTTAAGCCAAATTTTGTCTTATACAATACAACATACGCCGCAATCAGCACAAGCAGTGCAATGAGCATAAACCAATTAAATTCAAATCCCCCGATATTCATAATAAATGCTTTTTTCGCCTGTCCATATGCAACCGTAGAAGACACATTATCTACGCTTTCAGCTGTATTGATCGCTCTGACAAGAACGACTGCCGCTGCAGGAGCCAAAAGATTTAACGCTGTGCCGATTAATGTCTGGTCTGCATTAAATTTAATCGCAGCTACGCCTAACAACAATGAAAAAATCATGCCGCATAATACACATGCGAATATTACCAGCAAAATCACAACTGCTGCAGGCATTCCTGCCGGAAGGTATTTCATTGTCAATGCACCACCAAGAGCGCCAATTACCATAATGCCTTCCAGTCCAATGTTAATAACACCACCATGTTCGGAAAAGCATCCGCCCAGCGCCACCAGCACAAGTACGGAAGCAAAGATTAACGTATACTGAATCAATAACAACATTATGCTGCGCCCCCTTTCTGTTTCTGCTTCTCGTCTTTTTTATCCAGGTACCTGTTCAGCCATACTTTAAAGAAAAGCACAAAGCCGCACAAATAAATAATAAATGCAGAGATCAGATCTGATATCTGGGAACAATACATCGTCTTATCCACATACGTACCGCCGCTTGTAATGTGCTGGATAAAATACGAGGAAAATACTGCTCCGATTGGATTGGAACCGCCTAAAAATGCCGCCGCAATTCCGTTAAATCCCATCGCCGGAACCGACGTCTGCTGTACCATCCACTGTTCAATTCCGGTCAGATAGAAAATCCCTGCTCCAAATCCGGCCAGTCCCCCGGCAATTACCATCGTTAAAATAATATTTCTTTTCTCCCGCATTCCACAATATTTTGCGGCGTTTTTATTCATACCGGTAGCTTTTAATTCATAACCGAATTTTGTCTTCTCCAGTACGATCCAAACAAGTACTGCCATCAGGATTGCCAAGGGCAGACCGATCGTAACAAACTGGTTTTTAGAAAACAGCTGATCTAACCCCACATTTGGAAGCAGTGCGCTTTTGTTTGTACTGGAAAGCGGTTTTGTATAAGGCGTCGACTGTTCTTTCACATTTGTAAGCAGCATATTCACACTATAAAGTCCAATCCAGTTCAGCATAATGCATGAAATAACTTCATTTACATTAAAATACGCTTTCAGCGCACCGGAAATACCGCCAACGATCGCAGCTGACACAACTGCAGCAATCAGACAGATATACCAGGGCATTCCCCATTTCAGTCCGCAGTAAAGGCAGGCCCCCACGCCGATCACATACTGTCCCGCAGCTCCAATGTTAAACAACCCTACTTTCCATGCAAACAATACAGATAAGGAGCACATAAGCAGCGCAGAAGATTTTACAAGCGTTGTCCCAAAATACATTTTTGCCGCAGCCGCACTCGGGTAATATAAAAAGTTTTTTAATATCGCAACGATCGCGTTTCCCGCCCCGCCCGGATTAATAATTAATAATACAACATAGCCAACCAACAGGCCGATAATAATACAGAGCAGCGAACCTATAATCGTTTGAAAACCACTGTTTCTTAAAAGGGATTCTTTTTTTTGCTTCTGATTCATCTGCTTACCCCCTTCCTTTTCGATCCTGCCATATAAAGACCCAGTTCTTCAACGGTTACTGTTTTTGGGTCAAATTCTCCCACAATCTCCCCTTCGTACATGACAAGAATCCTGTCTGAAACATTCATAACCTCATCCAGTTCCAGGCTTACAAGCAGCACCCCTTTTCCGGCGTCCCTCTGCGCCACCAGCTGTTTATGGATATACTCAATCGCACCTACATCCAACCCTCGCGTCGGCTGCACTGCTACAAGCAGTTCCGGATTTTTATCAATCTCCCTGGCCACAATTGCTTTTTGCTGATTTCCGCCGGACATCGCTCTCGCTTTTGTAATCGGCCCCTGCCCGGAACGTACATCATACTGTTGGATTAAACGGTTTGCATACTCACGGATTTCTTTCCGTTTTAAAAATCCAAACTTACTTGTAAACTGCGGCTCAAAATATCTCTGCAACACAATATTATCTTCTAAAGTATAATCCAGTACCATACCATGTTTATGGCGGTCTTCCGGAATATGGCTCATACCGGAAGTCAATCGCTCACGAATCGGCAGATTTGTAATATCTTTCCCATTCATCGAAATCGTACCGTTTACCAGCGGTTCCAGCCCGGTAAGCCCATAGACAAACTCTGTCTGGCCGTTGCCGTCAATGCCTGCAATACATACAATCTCTCCTCTGCGCACTTGCAGCGATACATTGTTGACCGCATTATTTTTATGATGTTTCGATGCAACGGTCATTCCTTTAATATCAAGCACTACATCTTTTGGCTGCGACGGTTTCTTCTCAACGACAAAATTTACGTCTCGCCCTACCATCATGGCAGATAGTTTTTCCGGCGTCGTATCTTTTACCTGCACAGTCCCTACATATTTTCCTTTTCGTATTACGCTGCATGTATCTGCTGCCTGCATAATTTCTGCCAGTTTGTGAGTAATAAACAGGATGCTTTTCCCTTCTGCCGCCAGATTTTTCATTATCGTTAAAAGCTCCTGAATCTCCTGCGGCGTAAGAACAGCTGTCGGCTCGTCAAAAATCAATATTTCATTGTCCCGATAGAGCATTTTCAATATCTCTGTTCTTTGCTGCATACCAACGGTAATATCTTCGATCAAAGCATCCGGATCCACTGCCAGTCCGTATTTCTCAGAAAGCGCCACAACCTTTTTGCGAGCTTCGTCTTTTTGCAGAAAACCTCCTTTTGTCGTCTCAACGCCAAGAATAATGTTATCCAATACACTAAAGCATTCCACCAGTTTGAAATGCTGATGAACCATTCCTATACC
The DNA here is from genome assembly GCA_910584595.1 of uncultured Eubacterium sp. Classification (GTDB taxonomy): domain Bacteria; phylum Bacillota; class Clostridia; order Lachnospirales; family Lachnospiraceae; genus Eubacterium_J. Next base: position 11,367 of record CAJUBQ010000009.1, on the reverse strand, counting down.
CAAATCATTGGCATCGTTCGGATTATTAATCGTTACTTTTTTTCCGTCTTTGTGAATCTCACCTTCTTCCGGTTGATACAGTCCAAACAGTACGCTCATCAAAGTAGATTTTCCTGCGCCATTTTCTCCAAGCAGCGCATGAATCTCGCCTTTTTTTAATTGTAAAGTGATATTATCGTTTGCAATGATACCCGGAAATCTTTTTGTGATATTCAACATTTCAATTGCATACTCAGCCATCCTTTACTTACCTCCTCTCGTTTTTTGGCGTTTTTATTAAGAAATTGTATAAAAAAGGAGCAGGTAGGCCCCGCTCCCTCTGCTTTTATAGTCTTATTCTTTTATTATTTAATGCTGCCGTAATCGTTTACTTTAATAGATGTTTCCGGCAATGCCGTAATATCATTCGATACTTTAACTTCTCCATTGAACATCGCTTTTACAAGCGTACGATAGTCATCTTCAGAGAATCCTTCGCCCCACTGTGTAGTGCTGATTGGAAGCTGTACAAAGTTCTCTTCCGGATTTTCAGAAACAAGACCAAGATTATCAATCTTTCCTGCGTAATTGCTCCAGTTTCCGGCCTGAATCTCCGTAAGAACCGTATCCACAGTTGTTGCAAGCCCCTTCATTGCTGAGGTAACTGTCAGACCTTCTTTTGACTGATCGATAATCGGAGACTGATCGGAATCAACGCCAATCACTTTTCCATCTGCTTTTACTGCTGCCTCTACTGCAGATGTAAAGATACCGCCGCCGCATGCAAATACAACTTCTACACCCTTTGTACCATACCATGTATCCATCGCCGCTGTAATATCAGCATCTCCATAAAACTGTCCGCCGCATACATATTCTGCTTCCACTTCACCTTCAATGCCAAGCTCTTTTGCCGCTGCATCTGCTCCCTGCAAGTATCCATATCCAAAACGGGTAACTGCAGGTACGGACATACCACCCAGGAATCCAAGATGCTTATACCCAAGTTTTACTGCGGCATAGCCTGCCATATAACCGGACAGCTCTTCCTGATATGTACAACAGTATACGTTATCTGAATGATAATATTCTTTTACATCGTAATTATCCGGATTGTAATCATATCCTTCTCCAACGCCTTTTTCCAGAAGGTCGCCTGCGCCTACGTCCAAAGCGACAAATTTCACATCCGGATACATCTCAGCTTTTGCAACAACTGATGCTGCAAACATATATCCCGGCATCATAAGAACATTAGCGCCACCTGCAACTGCCTGATCTACACTTGCATTTCTGGCTTCATCCGAATCACTGTCCGGTTTGTAGTATGTAAACGGTATATTATTCTTCTCCGCCCATGCCTTGCTTGTCTCATATGTGGTCTGATTAAAACTCTGATCTGTAATATCACCAGAATCCGTAATCATTGCAATATTCATATCCGATGCAGGAGTCGCTTCGCCGCCTTCATCTGAGCTGCCCTCCTCCTTATTTTCACTGTCATCCGCTTTGCTGTCATTCGCTTCATCACCGGCAGCTGTGCCTTCATCCGCGGTATTTTTGTTATTATCCGCATTTTCTCCGCCAGAACCGCATGCAGTCATAGAAAACGCCATCATCCCTGCAAGCAATACTGCTAAAATTTTCTTTTTCATGTACTAATATCCTCCCTTAGTTTATTTTTACGCCGGTATCCCGATGTCAGGTTTAGAACCAGCTCATAAGCATATGATGACATATGTCCCAAAATCCAGATAGGACTCGTGTCCCTTTTTTGCAATATATTTAAATTTCGTTGAAAATACACAGATATGAATTGATTTTTTTGGTTATTATCACTAATACTTTCTTTTCACAAGAGATTTATGTCCCTTTTTCCATGTATATTTCTTTTTATTTCAGCCATAATGATCTTATGAAAAATTGTATGCCAAAAAAACAACGAATCGCTTCGATACTATTATATCATTTTATTGGACTTACCGTTGCCATCGGCGGATGGCTGTGGGAAGCGCTGATTTTTCTTATAAAAGAACAAAGCTTTGTGAACCGGGGATTTTTATACGGCCCATATCTGCCTGTTTACGGCGTCGGCGCTGTCCTGCTGTCTGTCTTTTTTTACCAAAAAAGAATAACGGTCATCATCACTTATGCACACTTGCAACACGCAAACTATCCACAGCATTTTTATGACAGCCCTATTTATTCCCGTCTGCGCCAGCTGATAAAGCATACGCTTCGCAGTCGGCGAACACTGCCTGCGTCTTGGATCGCACAGCAGCCAAAGAAAATCTTTGCAAAATCATGCTCCATCGTTTCTATTCGCGGTTATGGACAAAAAAAGAGCTTAAGCAAAACCGACAGACAGTTTTTCAAAGATCTGCGCGTTTTCTTTCTCTGCATGTTCGGCGGCTGCCTGACAGAATTCATTACCGGCTGGTTCCTTTGGCATATTTTTCACCGGAAATACTGGGACTATAGCGGATATCCAATGAATATTGCCGGATATATCTGTCTTTATTCTGCGCTTGGATTTGGAATTGTCGGAGTTCTATGGATCAAATGGGCAGGCCCCCTTCTGATCCGTTTCTGGGAACGGCTTTGCTTTTCTTTGCAAATACTTGTGATCGGCTTGTCCGATCTGATATGTATTACAGATATTATATTTTCATTATTACAACCGAACGAAGGTGAAAATATTACCTTTTCACTCTTCCTGCTTTAAATTTCCACATGCGTTCCTTCCAAATCTGTCGTACGCTTCTCTGTACGATTTTCGGCGTTCGCTAGTCCCGAATCTGCAGCTTGTGCTTCCTGCGCATCTTCCTCCTTTTCATAAAAACTCACGTTCTGCTCCTTCAGAACATCTCCCTTGTTCCAATATTTACCAATAGGAATGTATGGTGCAGTTTTTTCTTTTAACTTACCAAATAATTCTCTCAGAGGCCGTCTCCGTTCTCTCTTTTTTAGCATTCTCTCCTGCTGCTTGTCCTCTTTTTTCAGCTGTTTATGCATTTTCTTTTCTTGTTTTAAACGCGTCTTCTCGTTTTTACGAACTTCTCGTCTTGCAATTTTCTCAATATCTTCTATATGATTCTTCGCTTCACGTACTTTTTTCTTTACTTTCCGGTAAGGGCTGTACAGGAAATAAGAAATCACTGCAAAAACAAGTATTCCCGCTCCCAATACCGTCGCATACGGCAGAAATAACTCATATTCCGAATAGCCCAGCTCATAGCAGACAAACATAACCATCATCATCGGAAACATCATGAGATACAAACACTTACACAACAAGTCCACAATTTTCCAGCGCTTGTTTTCCTGCGCCAACAAAGCTCCTTCAATCCCCGTATATGCCAGCATAAATACACAGATTTCCGACTGAAAACCATGCAGTATTCCACATAAAAGAATCATTGCCGCTGACAGCAGAAACAGTGAAAATGCACTGCCCTGATAATAAGCATTCTTATATTCCCTCATGCCCTCCAGTTTATCCTCTGAGATTCCATGCAGGGCATAAATCTGTGCATTCATGCTTTCCTTAAACTCTTGATTATATTTGCTTGACTCCTCTGTCTGTTCCAGATTTTCATTGATTTTTCTCTGCAGCCCGTCTATCACACGCTGTTCTTCCAATAGCTGTGCCATCAGCGCATCTTCGCATTCCTGACGTCTGCGCATCTGCTGGCGGATATATTCCGTCTTCTGTACCCGCATACTCTCTTTGACGCCTTTTGTCACCGGAAGATATTCCATGTCGTTAATGGAAATACTCGCTTCTTCTTTCCTGCTTTCATCCATATTCCAATCCTCTTATGTATCAATGTAAATTTATATATAATGCTGATGAAGATATTTTTCTTTTGTAGCAAGTCCGCCACGAATATGACGTTCCGATTTGTTTACATCCAGAACTTTTCTGACCTCAGCGGCTAATGCAGGATTTACCTGCGCTAATCTTTCTGTGCAGTCCTTATGTACTGTCGACTTGCTGATTCCGTATTTCTTCGCTGCCTGACGCACAGTGGCATTGTATTGTATAATATAATTTGCGATTTCAACCGCTCGTTCTTCAATATAATTTTTCAAAAGAAACCCCTGCAATCATTGTTATTACAATGTATGCAGCTGGTATGGATTCTATGTCTTTCTTTGTCTTTTTATATTTTGTAAGAAAAGGGAGCGCTCTCTGCTCCCTTTCCCAAAATAGCCTTAAGCGAATGGTGCAACATATTTCAGCTGTTTTTCACCGGCTCCTGCGCCGTCACACCTTCCACTTTAATATTCCGCTCTGTCTGCGCCTGAATCGTATTCGCCTTCATAGCGTCCAGCATATCAAATCCCGTCGTTTCTTTTACTGTTTCCATTGTCTTTGCAAGCAGAGACGGAACATAGCTGCCCATCTGGGAAACGCCTGATTCTCCGCTCCCTCCGTCAATAATCGAAATCTTATCAATCGCTGTCAATGGCTGCGCAACTGCACTTGCCATCTCCGGCAGTTTGTCAATAACCATCTGGATGACGCCCGCGCTGTTTAACTTCTGCATAGCCTCTGCCTTACGCTCCAGACCTTCCGCTTCTGCAAGCAGGGACGCTTTTTTAGCTTCCGCTTCCGCGTTTCCTTTCCTTGCGATTGCTTCGGCCTCTGCTTTTGCCTTTGCTTCTATCGCCTGCGCTTCGGCAACCGCTCTTGCTTTAATTGCTTCCGCTTCGGCAAGTGCGTCAATTTTCTTTTTCTCTGCCTCCGCTTCAGCTTTTTTAATCTCCGCATATTTGTCCGCTTCTGATTCCTGCTCCAATTTCTTTCTTCCTGCTTCGGCAGGCTTTACTACATCAGAAAGCAGCTGCTTTTCTTTCTCCAGCGCTCTTTGTTCTGCAAGTTCAGTATTTTTCTGAGCCTGTGTAATCTGTACCTGAATCTGCGCTTCGGCAATGTCTTTCTGCCTTTGCTGGCGAATGAGCTCTGCGTCCATCTCTGCCTGAATCACTTCTTTTTGCGTCTTTTTCCGCTGGATATCATGCGCCAGCTCAGCTTCCGCATTCGCGGTGCTGATTTCTTTCTGATAGCGGGCTTCTGCAACCTGCTTCTCTTTTTCTGCCTGTTTGATCGCAGTAGCCGCTTCCAGTTTTGCCTGTTCACCAATTTTTATATTTTCAGAAGTACGTTCATCCTGTTCCCGTTTCGCTTCGGACTTTTGAATCTCCGCATCTTTTTTCCGCTGCGCAATCATACCTTCGCCCAATGCTTCAATATATCCGTTTTCATCTGAAATATCTGTAATTGTAAAATTCTTAACTTCCAACCCCATATTTCCAAGCTCAGTGCCTACAACTTCCTGAACCTGGCTGGAAAACGCTTCCCTTTTCTGATAAAGGTCCTCCACCGTCATCGTTGCAATAATTTCACGTAATTTTCCTTCTAAGACGGCAGTCGCCGTTGACATAATATTTTTAATAATTTCCTGCTCATTCTTCCCGGTAAACTGCTCAATCGCTGTTAATATCGCATCCGGAGAGTTGCGCACCTTTATAACAGCTGTTGTACTGACAGAAATCGGCACACCCTGCGAAGACAAGCTTCCTCTTGTATCTACACGCAAAGGCATATTGCCTAAGGATATGTAATCAATCCGCTCCACTCCTGGAATTAACAGACCGCCTCCGCCGGTAATCACACGCCGTTTTAATCCTGTAATGACTCCGGCTTTATCCTGAGGAACTTTTTTCCACATAGAGAAAATAGCAATCAGCACTAAGACAATTACAAGTGGAATTGCAATGATTGGCAATAATTCATTCATCGACATCTTTTTATCCTCCTTGTCTGATGGTACACAGCCGTTCCTGCATGACTGTTTCTATTGTTGCCTCATATGTAGACGCAGGCAGTACGGCGGCATTTGGTTTACAGCTTCATAACAATTGCAACATGATCCGCGATATTGACAATATTGACTTGTGTCCCCGCAGGAATCGCACTGCCATCCAGGGATTTTGCTGTCAGAGTAATTACCGATCGGTCTTGTTCCGAACTTGCTACAGAACCATATCCGTTTTCCGGTATAGATACATTCACTACATAGCTGCGGCTGCAGATGCTCTCCATTGTGTCTGCCTCTGACTGATGATTTTTTAAAAATCCTGTAATATTCTGCACAATAAACGCGCCTATGTATGCGCACACACCTGCGATCACATGCCTTTTTACCGCTGGCTGATCCAACAGCAGCAGGCTGACGCTTCCGAAAACCGTTGCCGCCAGACAAAGCGATTTCATGGAAACCGGCAGAATATCCAGATCAAAATCACCCAGATCTACGCTGAATAAGTCAAATGCTGCAAGGTCAAAAAAATCATCTGCCGCACTGAAAACAATCGACGACAGCAACAATAAAATCCCGCCTATCATACAGGTCATATAAATCGTCTGTATACTCATAGCAACTCCTCCTTTCAGGCTGTTTCTTTTATTTTATCCCCTTTTTCCCTATACTGCAACAACATATTTAAGAAAAATTTTTCCAGATCATGCAAGATAAAAAATACCCTATCTGAACCTCCTGCAGTTGTTACCGTTCATTGTGCACACTTACGGTAACATTTTATCATCGTGTTCAGATAGGGTAAAATGTTCATTTCAAAACTATTGAAGAAGATTTAACAGTCTGTTCGGCAGCTGATTCGCTTGTGCAAGCACAGATTCAGATACCTGTGTTAAAAGCTGGTGTTTTAAATATTCTACCATTTCCGCAGCCATATTCGCATCACGCATTCTGGACTCGCTGGCCTGGACATTTTCAGAAGTATTACGGTTATTTGCATTCAAATGCTCTATACGGTTTTGCAGTGCGCCGTAAGTGCTTCGTTTGGCGCTGAGCATATCGATCGCTTCATCTAAACGCCGCAGCGCTTTTTCCGCATACTTTGGCTTTGTGATCGTAATAGAGTTTATTTTGAGCGCTGCTGTCCCGACACGCAGCCTTGGCAACTCTAAGCCCTGATGTCCAAGTGCGCCAACCTGCAGCATAAACCTGTCCTGACTTTTCCGGCCGTTTTCACAATAAAATACAATTCCTTTGGCGCTCCCGCCTATTTCTGTAATCGTATGATTTCCGATAACCTTATACGTAAATTTCAACCGTCCGTCTTCCAAAGAAGCTACCAACGGTACGGTCTGTCCGGTATCATCTCCATGCTCAAATTTATCATTTAAAAAATCAACCAGTTCATTCGCATTATAAAAATCCTTTGGAAATGTATAGCTATACTGCACACCGTCTGCTTTTAATGTCAGCGTATTTTTACCAGGCGGAAGAATTACGCCTCCGGTAATATTCTGAGCCCCTGTCACATACGAAGGCTGCGGTTTCCCACTTGTCTTATAAAATATGGAACTTGCAGCGCTGCCGCGTACACCGTCCAAAATATAACTGCCCGGCGCAGAATCTATCGTCTGTGTGCCTCCGCCCGGCTGAGTTGCTTCCAGAAGCGTAATCTGTAAAGCTTTGGCGTCAATAGAACCGGAAACCCCGGTATTATGTCCTCCGACTTCGGCTTTTAATTCAAATCCGGTAATATTATTTGCAGCCAGCTGCGCATTTAATGCCGGAGTCAGCAGATTTGCTATCTGGCTTCCGGTATAAGCGCCAGGCGGTATCGTTACCTCCAACGATTTTGTATAGTCTTTCTTTGGATCGGATGGGCGGCTTTTATAGGTAAGATCAATGATAAATTTGTCGTTCATGCCGTTTACAATTTCAATCGGGCTGCTTGTGATATCATTTCTCCCCACGATAAAAGCTTCATCATAATCATGCGTTCCTTCCTGATTGATCGGCGTTCCTTTATGTGAGCCGACAATCGTTTTTCCAAATACTTCCTTATAAAAACCACTGTTTTGAATTGCGGGATCTTCAAAATTCCCATTGATCGCGATAGCTTCCATCTTTAGTGTCCCGCTGTTATTTGTAATCTTTATCTTTCCGGCTCCGATCTGCGAATCTATAACAACTTGAAGCGCATCTGCCAGTTCCTTTATCGTATAAGCCTGCGCAGGCAATGTCACGTTGCATGTTGTTCCATCGGTCAATTCAAATTCAAAATTATTATTTGTATTATCTAACGTAATATTTGAAAACTTATGATTGCCATATAGCTGTGCAAACCCAGGCATGTCAGGCCCGGCCATAACCGGCTCCGTTCCTACAAATGCTTTCCATGCACTGCCGCGTCTTGTATCTACTGTCAGTGACAGATCCCTCGTAGTGCCAGTTAACGTAGTAGTTAGCGTTAACCGATTGCCTGTCAAAGAAGCCTCTACTTGAAATCCGTTTTCTGAAAACTTTTTATTAAGCTGGTCAATTAATCCTGCTCTTGTATAAGTCCCAGGATCTAATGTAACATAAATATAAGAACCGTTCAGAGTTAATTCCATGTAATTATTGCTGCTGTCTATCACAGTACTGCTATTTGGAATATCATCTGTAAGCGTAACAGATGCCATTTCCATAACGTCCGGCGCTGTCGCTCCCTGGTTATAATGTTCTTTTCCCTTGGCAGTCAGATACATCTCTTTTGCTTCTTCTGTCATTCCGGTAAACAGCTGCTTATATGCTCCCGAAGTATTGCCAAATTCAAGACTGCTGACGCTGCTTGACAACGGTTTTATCAGCAGCCTGTTACCCGATGCTGCAAACTCAATAACCCCTTTCTGTCCGGCCGGCAGCTGATTATTCAGTTCCTTAACCAGATCCGCCAGAGAATTATAAGTCCCCGGAGGAATCGTTATCGTAAATTCCGGTGATTTATTTACCGACAAAGACAAAGTATTCGCACCATTGATAATCTCAATCTTTCCGCTCAGATCAGCCGCCCCTGTAATATGCATCTTTCCGGGATAATAAGAAGGCTGCCAGTTAAAATCATAATTTGTTGTTTCAAACAAAGACCGATACGTATTTCCATATACTCCTGTCATATCAAATTTAAACTCAATACCGCGTCCTGTCGATTTACTTGTCATTTCCAAATACTTGTAGCTGGTATATACTTCATTAATATTATCATTCGTATTATACGCCCTGACAGAAATATCTGCTCCCGCAGTATTTGTGATAGCTTCATTCAGTACATACGTTAAATTATCCGGATCTGTATTGTTAATATTATCTATAATATAGTCACCCGGCGGTATCGTTACTATAATTGGTTTTCCATTATAATCAAATTTTAACTGGTTGTTTGTCGTATCTATTTTAATTTTATTTGTATAGACCGGATTGTAATATGCCTTTCCTATGATGTATGCAGATGTGCCAATCGATGTCCCATGCCGGATATTGTCATAAAATACTGACGTATATTTATGTTCCGATCCAAGCTCCAGCTTAAACATATTCCCTTTCAGCCCGGTTATATTGTTATCATATCCTCCTGTAATCTGAATACAGTTATTACCGTACTCCTTTGCCTCCACATTTGGATAAGCCGCCAGCTTTTGATTCAGCAGCTTAATCATTTCAGACCGTGAATACTGTCCGGGTGGTATTTTAAGTGTAACCGGTGTAGAAGGTGAACCATCCGTCGGTTCGATTTGAAACATCATTTCATCATTCTGACCGAATGTAATTTTTAACGGCCAGTTTCCCTGAAACGCAGTCGTGCCTAATAAACTTGTTGAGGAAAGTCCGTTATAGCAGTCATAAATCAAATAAGCCAGACTGCCGTCTATGGAATCGATCTTGGTCGGTTTTCCATCTTCCCCTTCAAAGTTCAGACTGCACCGTCCGTCCTGTAAATATTCCATTACAAATCCTGGATTTGAAGGCTGCATTTCTGCAAATGCGTCGTCAATCTCATCAATCAATTCCTGTGTCGTATAAATGCCTTCCGGCACTGTAATCGTATAAGTGTCCGGACTAAATTCACCGGCTGGCAGATGAATATTCAGGCTGTTATCCGGCGCTACAATCGAATGCTGCTGATTCGAAGCCCATACCCGGTTTCCTTCCAACTGGTAATAAGAAGGTTCATGTTCCTGAAATACGGGCAGATTATTGTAGTAGGTGTTTGTGTCAATCCGGTCTATTTCTGTTTGAAGTTTATCCATTTCCATCGCCATTGCCATTCTGTCTTCCGGCGTATTCGTGTCATTTAAAGACTGGATGGATAATTCCCGCATCCGATGCAGCATACTGTGTATTTCGTTCATGGCCCCGTCCGCAACCTGAATATAGCTCGCGCCTTCTTCTGCGTTGTTTACTGCCTTGTTAAGTCCGCGGACCTGTGCCCGCATTTTTTCTGAAATACTCAGCTGTGCCGCATCATCTGCAGCAGTGTTAATACGATAGCCGCTCCCCAGCTTTTTTGCGCTTTTCTGATAATTACTTGCATTGATGCCATGCTGTTCAGCGGCCATTACAGCAGTCATATTATGTAGTATCTGCATGGTCGTTTTCTCCTTTCGCGAGAAGATTTTGTTAACAGTTTAGCAAACTGTCGAAAAAATCTGTGTTCAAATTTTCTCTGATACTTTGTAATTTATCATGTCAGTTGATTATACAACAGGAGATTACTTTTGTAAATCAGGAAAAAAAAATTATTTTTACATACATAAAAAAATCTATCTTTCACATACTACTTCCTGTATAAAACGCTATTATTAAGAAAGAGGTAAAAAGACATGATTTTAACAGAAAAAGAAACAACCGCAATCAAAGATTTACAGACTCAGGAGCAAAGCTGTATTGAAAAATACAACAGATACGGCAAAGAAGCCAAAGATATGGTATTAAAAGACCTGTTTCAAAACCTGGAAAGAGAAGAAAAAGAACATTATGAATCTCTCGGCAAAGTGCTTTCCGGCAATGTGCCGACTTGCAACTGTAACGACAGAGACGGCAAAAATTACAATCCACAGGCAACTTACAGCGCACTGACCGATAACGAAGATAAGAAAACCGACTGCTTTCTTGCAACCGACTGCATCGGTACGGAAAAAATGGTTTCTTCCGAATATAACTCTAATGTCTTCAAGTTTTCTGAGCCAAGCCTGCGCAAATTACTGGCAGATATTCAGATTGAAGAACAAAACCATGCAGAAATGCTCTATAAATATAAAACCGTAAATGGTATGGCATAATTCTGCTTTCAGCAAGTAGCTGTCAATATTAAATTACTTTTATACCGGAACTTTGCAAAGTCTGTCCGCCTGGGCATTCTCTGCAAAGTCCTGGTGTGAACTAATGTCATTTACTTAACGGATTCCCGAACGACTCTGCACCTGGCGGAATGGTTTTGCTGGCTGGAACATCCTCTGAGCGGACTGAGGCAACACTGCGGTGAACTAATCGCTAATAGCATGCCCCTTGGGTACTACGACTA
>CAJUBQ010000008.1 GCA_910584595.1 uncultured Eubacterium sp. | reverse complement strand
TTCTATAGAAAATGTTATGCATTTTGCAACAACTTCTTTGCAGGTAAAAAATAAATGCAGGAAGGCGCTGTGAGTCAGGAAGGAGTCTATCAGGATGAAGGAGCTCAATTACGCAAAGGTAGGGGCAAGAATCCGTCAGGCACGCAAGGAAAAAGGCTGGTCAAGAGATGTGCTTGCCAAAAAAAGCGGTATCAGCCTTTATTATATAGGGCATATTGAACGCGGAACGCGCAGAATGAGTATGGATACTTTTGTAAATTTGTGTAGAGCGTTGGAGACGAATGCAGATGTACTTCTTTGGGGAAATATACAGAAAAAATTAACAGAGGAACAAAAGATTCAACGTCAAATGGAACAGGCTGACGATGAAAGCTATTCGATGTATATGCAAATGATAAGATCTGTAGCTGATATTATGATAAATCAATCATAATCAGTAAACGATTGTGATAAAACAATTGCGATTAGAAAACGATAATGTTCTATCCGCTATTATCAGAAATTATGATGACCAATAGAGAAAATTCAAAAAACGATCAGGATGCATACGTCATAAATGAAACAAATCAGAGTTTTTTGAAAAATAGTTTTAATTGTAATTGTTCAAGAAGAGAATGAAAGAAAAAATCAGGTGTACAGAAATGATGCTGGAAAGAGTAAGAGAGATTTATGCATATCGTGAAATGATATGTTCACTTGTGAAAAGGGATTTGAAAGGGAGATATAAAGGATCCGTACTTGGTTTTCTCTGGACGTTTTTAAATCCGCTGCTGCAGCTTGCGGTATATACAATGGTATTTTCTACGATCATGCGCGCTGGCATAGAGGATTATTACCTGTTTCTGTTTGTTGCGCTTATTCCGTGGATTTTTTTCAGCACTTCATTGACGGGCGGTGCAGGATGTATTCTTGCACAGCAGGATATGGTGAAAAAGATTTATTTTCCAAGAGAAGTGCTGCCAATATCTTATGTTACAAGTCAGTTTGTAAATATGCTGCTTAGTTTTATTGTGATTTTTCTTGTACTGATTTTCGCTGGATATTCCTTACGGATAGATGCGGTTTTATGTCTGCCGTTGATTATGGCGGTGGAATATGTTCTTGCTATGGGATTTGCAATGATTATGAGCGCCGTAACGGTTTATATACGGGACCTGGAATATATACTGGGGATTATTGTATTAGCATGGCAGTTTTTGACGCCGGTGATGTATTCTGCAGAACAGGCGCCAGAGCAGGTAAAGTGGATTTTTTCATTGAATCCAATGAATTACGTAATTGTTGCATACAGAGATATTTTATATTATGGGAAAATGCCGGAGCTGGAAACGATTTTGTTTGCAGCGCTGCTTGGATTAGCGATGCTGGTCGTTGGATGGTATGTATTTTGGCATTTACAGAAGCGTTTTGTTGAGGAATTATGATGAATCCGGAAAATACGAAAAATGTGATACAAGTAAAAAATGTAATAAAAAAGTTCCGGGTATATCCGGATAAAGGGCATACGCTAAAAGAAAAGACACTGTTTCGTAAGAGGCGTTCCTATGAAGAGCGCACCGTATTGAATGGAATTAGCTTTGGAGTGAAAAAAGGAGAGGCTGTTGGGCTGATCGGGCATAACGGGAGCGGGAAAAGCACGACATTGAAGCTTTTAACAAAGATCATGTATCCGGATAGCGGTATGATTGAAATGAATGGAAGGGTATCAAGTCTGATTGAGCTTGGGGCAGGTTTTCATCCGGACATGAGCGGGCGGGAAAATATTTATATTAATGCATCGATTTTTGGATTAACGAAGAAAGAGATTGAGTCACGGATACAGGATATTATTTTATTCTCGGAACTGGAGGAGTTTATTGACCAGCCTGTGAGAACGTATTCATCCGGGATGTATATGAGACTGGCGTTTGCTGTGGCGATTCATGTCGATGCCGATATTTTGCTGATTGACGAGATTCTTGCGGTAGGGGATGCAAACTTTCAGTCCAAATGTTTTCATAAACTGCGTGAATTGAAGGCACATGGAGTAACAATTGTGATTGTGTCACATTCATTGTCTCAAATTGAGCAGATATGTAACAGGTGTATATGGATAGATGCCGGACAAGTCAGGATGGAAGGTAGTCCGGAAGAAGTGGACTATGCATATTTGGAGCATATGGGGAAAAAAGCCAAAAAGAAAAAAGAAAGAGTGGCAAAAGAGCCGGAAACCGTACGTAAAACGACTGGGAATAAAACGGCCGGGAATAAAAGCGATGATAATTTTCTGCATGCAGACAGAGAGCGGACCGAGGAAAGAAAAGAACTGGAAATTGAAGAAGCTGAACTCGTGCATGCAGATGGCAGCAAAGACGATCGGTTTCGAGTAGGAGAAAAGGTTATATTACGCGTGAAGTATAAAAAAAATACAACGCAGAAGATTTCCCCGTTGATGGGGATTAAAATTTACAGAAATGACGGAATCCATGCATATGGAACAAATACACAGAATGAAAGAATAAAGCTGGAGACAGATGAGGAAGGATGGATAGAATGCTGTTTTGAAAAGATGAATCTGGTAGCGGCGGTTTATTATGTGGATATTGCTTTTCGTACGCAGGACATGCTGATTTACGATTACAAAACAAAAATACAGGAGTTTGAAACTTATCATTCTATTTATGAAGAAGGAATATCACATTTGGAGCATAGCTGGAAGATACAGGGGCTTGAAATTCACGGTATGGGATCCGGACAGGAACAATGATGTTTGGGGACGGTCAACAGTATAAGGGAGTGTATGCATGATACTGGAAAAGCAGGGAGATAGAGAAGTTTACAGCGATACAAAGGAGCTTGAGCAGGAAATGTCAGATATTGCCCGAAAGTATCCGGAAGATTTGTCTCAGGATTATATTGCAAAGGATCATCGATATACGGTGAACAATACTTTTTCATCTGTGCGCAGGAATCTGTTAAACTGGTATCATTTTCGAGAAAACGCTGTGGTTTTGGAAGTTGGAGCAGGTATGGGAGCTCTGACAGGATGCTTGTGCGATAGATGCAGACAGGTAACAGCGCTTGAAATGAGTGAAAAGAGGGCAGAGGTAATAAGAAACAGATATCCGAACCGGACGAATCTGGAAATTGTCTGTGAAGATTTATTCTCATGGAATACGGAGCAAAAGTATGACTATGTTGTTGTAGTTGGCGTATTGGAGTATGCGGCTATTTTTGGCAAACAATATAAGAATCCTTTTTTAGAATTCGTCAGACGTTTAAAAAGTTTTTTGAAAAATGACGGAATTGTGCTGTTAGCAATTGAGAACAAATTCGGTTTAAAATACTGGTGCGGCGCCGCAGAAGACCACTTATGCCAGCCGTTTTTGGGGATTGAAGGGTATGTGCAGGACCATACGGCGGTCACATTTTCCAAGGCACGCTTGAAAGAGCTGTTTACTAACAGTGGATATGGAAAAATTAAATTTTATTATGTTTTGCCGGATTATAAATTTCCTACTGTCATTTATACAGATGAATATCCGCCAGGAGCTTCCGCAGTACAAAAAACGGCGTTTCAGTATGTAAAAGGAAGCAGGCTTATTTATGATGAGAAAAAATTGTATCAGGAGCTCATAGAAAATCAGGTGGAAGGATTTTTTGCGAATTCTTTTCTTGTCGAAGCCACAGCCGGGGACGGATTACCGGAACAGCCGGTCTATATAGCGGCAAAAGGTGAGAGCAGAAAAGAGTATCGCGTTTCTACGCTTATTTATGCAGATGGAAAAGTTGTGAAAACTGCAATGCATGAAAAGGCAGCGGATCATATGCAATGCATCAAGCAGTATGAGGAACAATTACTGCACAGAGGCATAAATGTTTTAAAAAGCGAATGGAAAGAGGGAAACATCATTCTGCCATTTTATTCCGGCCTGATAGCGGAAGATTATTTTCATCAGAAACTGCTGGAAAATGATATGCAGGGGATACAGTTGTTAGTAGACGTATTAGAAAGCAATATTAAAAAGAGTTCTGATTTTGTAAGCGATAAAAATCAATTATGGGAAATATGCAACAACAGGAAAGATTATGGACTTGTTTTAAAACATGGTTTTATTGACATGACATTCAGCAATTGCTTTTGGGAGAATGGCGAGTTGGTATTTTTTGACCAGGAGTGGTGTTTTGATGATATTCCATTAAAGTTCATTTTGTTCTTTGCGGTTCGCCAGAGCTTTTTAAGTTTTACAGGGAAAAGTAAAATTACACTGGATGAGTTGTATCGAAAACTGCAGATAGACGAAAGCTGCGTCAAAGACTTTATTGCTTTGGAACGATATTTGTGGGAGCTTTTATTATATCGTCAGGAGCATCTATATGATGGTGACGGCTGGTATCAGAATTATAGTGAAAAGATATCTTTGATCCCTCAATTACAGCAGTATGATAAATTAGAAAAGAAAGTGGAAGAAAAAAACGAATATTTGCTGCAGCTGGAAAAAGAACTGAAAGAAAAAAACAGCCATATCTTAAATATCGAACAGAACACAGAACAAAAGAATCAATATTTATTACATGTTGAACAGGAAATAGAGCAAAAGAATCAATATCTGTTACATCTCGAGAAAGAACTTGCCAGAAAGAACGAATATATACAGACATTAGAGAAAACGCTTACGCAACAGGAGCAGCTGATGCGCAAAGAACAGGGAAAGCTGTTATATAAAATCAGCAGGCGGATGAAGGGCAAAAAAGATAGGCTGGATGAGCATGGATGAGGATGAAAAAATATTATGAAACTGGAAGATATCAGAAGAAAAATACGGATCCGCAAGGAAACGTATCAAAATATGATTGGTCAGGATGCAGAGTATTCTATGAATCAGCTGACAAGTGAGGAACGAAATATACTTCGAAAAGAAGCACATTGTACATGGACGCATATGGACGAATACGGCTGTCAAAAAGTTTATGGACCGATGGATGCCAGAAATAAATGGACGCTTTTTATAAAGAAAATAATTAGAAAGATCTTTTATAAGTCTATGGGCTGGTATTATGTTCCTATGATAGAAGGGCAGGTTCAGTTTAACAGGCAGTCAAAGCAGATCACAGGCAGTATTTTACAGCTGATGGACGCCCAGCAGGAAGAGATGGAACATTTGAAAAAACGGCTGAAAAAACTGGAAAAAGAAGGAGCCTGAAATGAAAAAGATTGCTGTCTTACATGCACAAATACCGTTTTCACGCGGCGGAGCGGAATTAATGGTTGAAAATCTGACAAAAGAACTGCAAAAAAGAGGATTTCATGCAGAATTAATACAGATACCATTCAGATGGTACCCGGAAAATGGATTGTATGACAATATGCTTATGTGGAGAATGCTGGATGTAACGGAAATAAACGGGGAGGAGATTGATCTGGTCATTCCAACAAAATTTCCAACCTATGGAGTCAGACATCCAAATAAGGTTTTGTGGTTAATGCACCAGCATCGCGCGGCGTATGATTTGTATTGGAATCAGGAGCATTTTGGATTTGGAACGATCGAGCATGGCAAGGAAATGAAACAAAGAGTTGTTAAGTTTGATGAACTGTCGCTGCGAGAGTCAAAAAAGATATTTACAATTTCTAAAAATGTTTCCCATCGACTGAAAGAAAATAATGGCATATCGTCAAAGCAATTATATCATCCGCCTGCAATGTATGGAAAATATTATTGTGAGCAATATGGGGATTACATATTATCCGTTGGCCGCTTGGACCCTTTAAAAAGAATAGATTTGGTGATTCAGGCATTAAGCGAATGCGATAACCATATAAAGCTTCTCATTGCGGGAAAAGGGCCAGAGCTGGAAAGTTTGAAAAAAGCAGCAGTTCAGGCTGGTGTAGAAGACCGGGTGAAGTTTCTGGGCTTTGTGGAAGATAAAAAATTGCTGGAATTGTATGCAAATGCAAGATGTGTTTATTTTGCCCCTATTGATGAAGATTATGGATACGTAACACTGGAAGCGTTTTTGTCCAGGAAACCGGTGATTACTTGTGCTGATTCCGGGGGTGTACTGGAATTTGTAACACAGAATCAAAATGGAATCGTCTGTCAAAGCCATCCGCAAGAGATTGCGGCAGCGATCCGCGGACTGTTTCAGGATCCTAAACGATGTGCAGACATGGGAAATGAAGGATATCAGGAAGTGAAAGATATCAGTTGGACGAATGTAGTTGATGCGTTAACGGAAGGATGAAACGGAGATGAAAATTGCCTATTTCTCACCATTTTCGCCGGATCGGTCCGGAATATCGGATTTTAGCGAGGAACTGGTTATGGAATTATCAAAGTACTGTCAAATGGATTTGTATGCAGCAAAGCCCATTGCAAATGAGGAGATATGCAGTAAATTTCCCGTTTTTCAGATAACTGAGATCAATGATTCCAATAAAAGAAAACAATATGACCATTTGATTTATCAGGCGGGTAATAACAGGAACTATCATAAGGCGGTTATAGATACGTTCTTAAAATACCCCGGAATATTAGAATTGCATGATTTATCGCTTCATTATTATTTGGCGGAAGATACTTATGTGCAAAAAGATTTTGATAAATATATTGAAATTATGAAATACTGCCATGGAAAAAAGGGGGAGGAAGCGGCCAAAAGATTTTTAAAAGGGGAGATCACCGCTCCGTGGGAAAATCAATCAGAGACATTTATGGTGAATAAACATCTGATCGATCGGGCGTCTGCAGTCATTGTGCATTCAGATCTTGCAAAACAAACAGTCAAAGCATTGAGACCGCAAGCGCCGGTTATTCAGATACCTTTACATACACCGGATATTGTTCCGGAATATGCCGCATATAGAGAGAAGAGCAAGCGCCAGTTAAATCTGGAACAGAAATTTGTATTTGGATCTTTTGGCTATGCGACGAGTGCAAAAAGAATTGAACCGATTATCAGGGCGTTAGCCCGTTTGAAGAAAGAAACCAGTTACAGGTTTCAATATCTGATCGTCGGAAAGGTGGAAAATGTTCCGGTTGAGCAATTGAAAAAAAAATATGATTTGGAAGAAGAAATCGTTGTCACAGGATTTGTTCCGTTAGATACATTTAAGACTTATATGGGAGCATGTGATATTTGTTTTAATCTGCGCTATCCAACACAGGGAGAATCTTCAGCCAGCCTGCACCGGATGCTTGGAATGGGGAAAGCAGTTCTTGTGACAAAAATCGGCAGTTTTTTAGAGTATCCGGACGACGTTGTGATTAAAATTAGCCATTATGATTCTGAAATTGATGAGATTGTGCAGGCTCTCATTTCCTTATTAAATGATAAAGAAAAGATGGAGCGTCGACAAGAAGCTGCGTATCAGTATGCCCGTAAATATCTTAATTTGCAGCAAAATGCAAAATTATACAATGCATTTTTAAACCAGGTAAAAGACGATACGTTTACGGATTCGTATGAAGATTATGTTCTGGATACGCTGCACAGTATGGATTTTATGAATGAGAAATATGCGCTGAGAGTTTTTGAGGCAATGCTTGGATGGATAATCGAGACATAGGAGAAGTGAGATGATACGTTTTAATATACCGCCTGTCGTTGGCAGAGAAAAAGAATGTATTGCACAGGCAATTGACGAAAAACATATTTGTGGCGATGGTATTTTTACAAAAAAATGTTCCAGGTGGCTGGAAGACAGAACCGGATGTGAAAAAGCGCTTTTGACGACTTCTTGTACACATGCGTCGGAAATGGCCGCGCTGCTTAGCAATATTCAACAAGGCGATGAAGTAATTCTGCCGTCGTATACGTTTGTATCCACAGCAGATGCATTTGTACTAAGAGGGGCGACAGCAGTGTTTGTAGACATACGGCCGGATACGTTAAATATGGACGAAAATCTGATTGAAGCCGCAATAACGAAAAAGACAAAAGCAATTGTTCCGGTTCATTATGCCGGCGTTTCCTGTGAAATGGATAAAATTATGGAAATAGCCAGACGCTATCATCTGACGGTTATAGAAGACGCTGCGCAAGGAGTGATGAGCGCTTATAAAGGAAAAGCGTTGGGGACATTTGGCGATTATGGCTGTTTTAGCTTTCATGAAACAAAGAATTATTCCATGGGAGAAGGCGGGGCGCTTTTGGTTAATCATAAAAAAGATGTGGAATTAGCGGAAATTATCAGAGAAAAAGGAACAAACAGAAGCAAATTTTTCAGAGGGCAGATTGATAAATATACATGGGTGGAAGCCGGATCCTCTTATTTGCCCAGCGAATTGAATGCAGCTTATCTATGGGCACAGCTGGAACAGGCGGATTTGATTTATGAAGACAGAATCAAATCCTGGAACCGGTATTACAGTGAATTAAAAATCTTAGAGGATCAGGGAGCCGTCCGTCTGCCCTATATTCCTGAGCATTGTAAACACAATGCGCATATGTTTTACATAAAAACTGCAAATTTGCAGGAAAGAACGAAGCTGATTGATTTTTTGAAAAAGAACGATATTTTGGCTGTTTTTCACTATATTCCATTACATCTGTCACCTGCAGGCAAAAAGTACGGCCGTTTTGACGGAGAAGACAGATATACGACAAAAGAAAGCGAAAGAATCTTAAGGCTGCCGCTATATTATCAGCTGAAAGAATCTGATTTAGAGAAAGTATGTGAAAAGATCAAGGAGTTTTATACATGAAACTGGCATACGAGGATTTGCTTCTCCGATCAATCACTGTAGAAGATACAGACGACATATTGCGGTGGAGAAATGCAGAGAATGTAAAAAAATATTTTATCAAACAGCAGGAGATTTCCAGAGAAGACCATTTAAACTGGATGAAAAACAAAGTGGAAACAGGCAGAGTCATACAGTTTATGATGCTGAGCAAGACCGCAGGATGTCCGATCGGGACAGTATACCTGCAGGATATTGATCGGGTAAACAGAAAAGCCGAATATGGAATCTTTATTGGCGAACATTCCTTCACAGGCAAGGGGTATGGTTCCATGGCGGCAAAGTGCATGATTCATTACGCGTTTACAGAATTAAATCTGCACAGGCTGTATCTGCGTGTTTATGAAGATAATGACAGGGCTATTTCCAGTTATGAAAAAGCAGGATTTAAAAAAGAGGCATTGCTCAAAGATGATGTATGGGTACGGGGAGAATACAGAAATATTGTATTGATGGGAATTGTAAAAGGAGAAGGTCAATGAAAATATCTTATGTCATTCCATGTTATCATTCATCGAAAACATTGCCTGGCGTTATAAAAGAAATCAAAGTTAACATGCAGAAAATGCAAAACTATGAATATGAAATTGTACTGGTAAACGATTGTTCTTCGGATAATACCTTTGACGTGATACGTGCGTTATGTTCAGAAAATACGAATATCATCGGAATCAGTCTGGCAAAGAACTTTGGACAGCATGCGGCGCTGATGGCTGGATATCGGAACAGTTCGGGAGATATTGTTGTAAGCCTGGACGACGACGGACAAACTCCTGCGGATGAAGCAGACCGGTTAATTTTAAAGCTGGAAGAAGGATATGACGTCGTGTATGCGGAGTATGAGAACAAGAGGCATTCTTTTTTTCGCAATATTGGCAGCAGAATGAACAGTGCCATGACAGTAACGATGCTGGATAAACCAAAAGATTTATATATTTCAAGCTATTTTGCAGCGAGAAGATTTGTGATTGATGAAATCGTAAAGTATGAAAATCCGTATCCGTATGTCACAGGGCTTGTACTAAGGACAACAAAAAATATCTGTAATGTGAAAGTCACTCACAGAGTGCGCGTCAATGGGCAGTCCGGTTATTCTTTCAGAAAATTAGTTCATTTATGGGTGAATGGATTTACATCTTTTTCTGTGAAACCGCTTCGGTTTGCATCTGTTAGCGGTGTAATGACCGCGGCAGCCGGTTTTGTATATGCGGTATGGACGATTATAAAAAAGTTTGTATATCCGATGGCTCCGGTCGGGTGGAGTTCTACAGTTGCGATTATTTTGATTCTTGGCGGGATGATTTTATTTGTGCTGGGGATGATTGGGGAATATGTCGGGCGGATTTATATTTGTATGAATAAATCGCCTCAGTATGTAGTGAAAGAGCAGATGAATGAGAGGAGTTCTAAGCGGACGGATTATGAATAGAAAAATTTGTGTGATGATAAAAACCAATATGCTGGAAATATTAGTTTGCGTATTTATTTTTATGTCTTTGGTTTTTTGTATTACAGGTGATTTTAATCATGATGATTTGAATTATTTTTATTTTCGAGGCAGGGAAATTCTGGAAGAGTGTAGTTTTACAGATATTATCATAGAGCGTCAGAATGCATGGATAGCTAGAGGGAGATTTTCACCGGTCGCGCTGATTTGGTCATATATCATTTATTATGTTTTTACAGATTTTCAGTTGTATGAATTATTTCTCATCTTTTTAACAATTTTAGATGTTATTTTTTTTGGAAAATTAGTGGAGATGTTATTAAATTCGAAAAAATGTAAATTGTATGCAATGTTTGGTATTTCTCTTTTTTTTCAGGTATATTCCACTTATCACAATACATTAACGGGTTATGCAGGATTATTGCAAATAAGTGTTTTACTGACATTTGCTGAATTGATTTTTTTATATCAATATCTTCAAAACGATCAAAAAAAATTTTTGCTTTTCAGTATTGTGTTTCAGATTGCTTCTGTAATGGTTTATGAGTTTAACTATTTTAATATTTTTTTGGTTTTATGTGTTTTATTGATACGTAATAAAAAAATTTGGAGTTCCTTTAAAATTATATGTGTTTACAGTATACCGTTAGTTATTGTAGGAAGCTATTCTGTATACATTAATTTTTTGTCAAAACAAACAAATACGATCTATGGTGGATCAGAAATCCATTTTCATATTATGAAAATAGCAGAAACATTATTAAAACAACTGCTTGCAACGATACCACTATTTAATTTCTTTCAAAATAAAGAAGGCGTGCTGAGCGGAAATCTTTTGATGGATTTAACGTTGCTGGATTTTGGAACGTTGGCTTTATTTATTTTGATTGCGGTACTTATTGTACGAAAATTTAAAGAGGAACAAATAGCAAAAATAGATCAAAAGGTATTTTGGTTTGCGTTGATTTTGTATTTGTCTCCTGCAATTTTGCCGTCCATGACGACAAAATATCAAGATGAGCTTGTATGGGGAATAGCTCATATAGCTGTATTTGAACAGTATTTTGGTCTGTGCCTTTTGCTTTTGCTGAGTTTCATAAAAGTTTTCAATGGTTTTCAAAAAATTTGTAAAAATAGGGTTTATATTTCTATATTCAAAATAATTATTTTTAGCTGTATGTTTTCTGTTTGTATTGTAAATCTGGCAGTAGAACATCGGTATATTTTGTATTTGCAGAGCGCTGTAAAATTTCCTAAGGCAGCGCTGGTACATGCTTTAAAAAATGATATTTTGCAAGATATGAAAGAAGAGGATATTTTGCTGGTGCCACAGGCTGCTCCATATGACAGCAGTGCATTTTATTCCCAGCAGACAGGGAAAAAAGTGCATGCGTATACACTCGACGGGTTCCGACAGCTAAGTGAATCTAAAGTAGAAGAAAGTCATATTTATGTTATACATAAATATGGGACAAAAGAACTGGAAATGGTGCTGTTGGGAGAAGTGGACAAAATAAAGTATGATGATCTGGGGAGTCCGGTTTCTTATGATGTCAATCAGATTAAAATTTATCGAAATGCGGAATTCAGCCAGATCTGCTTTGAAGACCAGACTGTATCAATAAGTGAAATGATTTTGTCAGAAGATGATATTTATTCTTATTCGTTTCAAGAACCTGTCAATTTCTTTGAAATAACTGTTGTTTAAATAACGATCGTTTGATGGGAATGGAATAAGGGGAACCGTAATGAAAAAAGAAAGAAAATATGATAACAAATATTTTGGAATGGCATTCGTTCTGCTGAGTATATGCTTAGCTGTGTTTTTCTCAAAAATCGTAGTTTGCGAGTATGATATGGTTATGCATCATGCATTAGCGAAAGTGATGTTCAGCAAGGAACTGTATGAGACAGAAGTACCGCTGCAGGCATTGGCTTATCCGCTTTATCATTTGTGTGTAAAGGGAATAAGCATGATATTTCAAATAGAAGTCGAACCGGCTGCTGCTGTGCTGCTCTCATTTTCTGTAGCAGTATCCATACTAATATACAGGAAAATGATGTTATTACTAATGCGGGAGACGAGTGTGAATAAGGTTTTTGCAGATATTGTCAGTATAGGCGCAGTGTTATTTGTTACAGCCAGAAGCTGGCTGAATGGCTGGCGCTATTATGCACTTCAATGTGCCGCAAATCCAATTCATAATCCAACAACCATATTTGTCAGGCCATTTGGAATGGCTGGCTTGTTATTGTTTTTCCTGTATATCAAAAATGACCGGCCAAAAAGAGAATCTTTAAAATTGTTAATAGGATTTTCTTTTATGACTTTTTTAAGCGCCGCTGCAAAACCAAGTTTTGTATTTGTATTTCTGCCAGCAATGGGAATGATGGTTTTGCTTTTGATGGTTCGTAATAAAGATTTGATGATTGGGATAAAAATGCTGCTGGCTGTAGCGCCTACCTTAATATTATTAGTCGTTCAGCAGCTATATGTTACAACAAATACTGGAATGCTGAATATAAAATTACAGTTTGGATCATTCTCAAATTTTAGCTTGTTAGAAGTGATTGGGGTATCTTTAGCGACTTTTCCGGTACCTGTTTTGCTCTTTCGGCCGCAATCTCTAAAAAATAATTTTGCGTATTGTCTGTCTATGATAGCTTTGCTGATTGGCTGGCTGCAAATGTTTTTTTTGACGAATGGAAGTTCCGGTGATTTTAGCTGGGGATATGATATTGCCGTACAGTTGGCGACGGTGATATCATTGGCGAGTGCAAGAGACCATGATACAAATAGGATGATTAAATATGCAGCATATGTGATTTTTGCTTATCAGGTTTTATCTGGAATTTTATATATGTTATTGGCATATAAAACCGGCGGATTCTGGTTTTGATATATGGAGACGGTCTGTTATGAGATTAAAAATAAGCAAGAGATGGATGATTATTTTTTGGTTTGCCTGTATGCCGCTGCTATGCGGAATCATCATGTGTACGCAGCAGGGAATAAAATTACATGAGATTTATTTACCAAATTCACAATGGAATGATGAATTGATCTACTACAAGTGGGTAGAAGGGAGCAGTGTTTACGGAATACCGCAAGGATATTTTGGATATGATGAAAGTCATGCGGACTATTTGAATTTTGGTACGTGGAGTCCGATACTTAATATTTTTTGGGTTATTTATGCGAGAGTGTTTGGATGGTCTTTGATTTCTCCGATTATTTGCAACATATTGTTACTGTGTGTGGCTATGTTTTTGTTCGCGCTTTGGGTGAAACCAACATGGTATCAGGCGTTAGCGTTAGGAATGCTCTATGCGACGCATACAACGATTTCAAGATTTATGTTGTCTGCATTGCCGGAGACAGCCTGTTATTTTTTGTTGATACTGGTTATTGGGCTTACACTGAAACCAAACAAAAAGAGATGGGTAATTTTCCTTTTGTTTTTCTTTGTATTTTTGCTGACATTGATGCGGCCTTATTATCTCCTTTTATTTTTTCTGCCTGGATACTTTTTTGCTGTTTCTGAAAAGAAAAAATCAGTTCCAATACTACTGACAATGCTTATAGTTTGCCTGGGGGGGGGTACGTATATCTGGGTAAATCATCATCTTTGCGCTCCCTATTTTTCTGAGTTATTTCATACGGAATGGCTGGAATTACTGTTTACAGATTTTGAAGACGGAATCTTTAATATTTTGCATATATTACTAAATTCGGGAAAAACATTTTTGCAATATGCCGGAAATGGTATATCGGGAGATAGTAATGAAGCCGGATATATTTCGCAAGGCGGATGGTGTTTGGTATATCTTTTACTTATGATATGGCTGATAGCGCGATTGTATGATGCATATAAAAAGAAAGACAGTAATGTTGTCCTTTATGCATATGGAATAGTGTTGCTTTTGGTGATGATGGCAGCGGTTTTTCTTCTGTTTGATATATTTAATGGAAGTAAACATTTTGTGGAATTTACAGTGATGGGTATTTTTGTCCTGGCAATGACGGAAGCTTTTCACAAGAGAACGTTGATGTTTGGAATTGTTTTTGTGTATTTATTTACAGCAAAGGCAACATCTGCATATGAATGGTCTGTGCCCGCATGGACATGGGAGATGGAACAGGAAATTGCATATGGGAATCAGCAGCTGATGAATACGGTTGTTGTAGATACTAAGGCGGATCAATGGGATAACACGGTGATTTGGGATTTATCTGCAAAATGGCAGGATGCATATGCATTTCCTGCAGGAGTAGGTATCAATATATGCCAGCCGGATTATATAATAGATAATTTTCATCAACTTAAGTCAAAATATATAATGACCAATAAGAAGGGGAAGGTTGATCGAATTTGCAGAAAAAATCAGAAAGAGCTTTTGGCTGAGTACGGCCAGGTTCATGTTTGGAAGCTGAGATGAAAGGAAGAAAAAATGAAGGTAGTAATATTAGCCGGTGGCTTCGGCACCAGAATTTGCGAGGAGAGCCATCTGAAGCCAAAGCCAATGCTGGAGATCGGCGGCAAACCGATTTTATGGCATATTATGAAGGAATATTCTTATTTTGGGTTTTATGAGTTCATTATCTGCTGCGGATATAAACAGCATGTGATTAAAGAATGGTTTGCGGATTATTATCTGCATAACAGTGATGTGACATTTGATTTTAGCAACGGCAATGAAATGACGGTACATAACAATGTGGCGGAGCCATGGAAAGTGACGCTCGTGGATACCGGATTAAATACAATGACAGGCGGACGTATCAGGCGTGTGCAGAAATATATCGGAGATGAAACGTTCATGCTTACTTATGGCGACGGGGTAAGCAATGTGAACATCAAAGATCTGCTTCGGTTCCATCGGTCACATGGCAGAATCGCGACGCTGACCGTTACAGGGGTTGCGCAAAGATTTGGCGTTTTGGATGTTTCGAAAGATCAGCAAGTCACTTCCTTTCGGGAAAAAAGCATGGATGATGAGGCAAGAATCAATGCGGGATATATGGTGTTTGAGCCTGAGATTTTTCGATATCTAAAGGATGACCGGACGGTGTTTGAAAAAGAGCCGATGGCCAGGCTGGCGGATGAAGGTCAGCTGATGGCGTATTTATTTGACGGGTATTGGCAGTGTATGGATACGAAAAGGGAGATGGATAAGCTCAATGAGCTTTGGGAAATGGGACAGGCGCCATGGAAATTGTGGGATGATGAAAACGAAGCTGCGAAAGACATTACATAGAAAAACATTACATAGAAAAGCATTACATAGAAAAGTATTACATAGAAAAGTATTACATAGAAAGATATTACTTAGAAAGGCATTACATAGAAAGGCGGACATACAGACAATGTTTAAAAATGCTGCAGAAGCAGAAGCAAGAGAGAAAATACTGAACCTGGTGCAAAATTACTGCAATACCTTTCATAAACAAAGCGTTTACCAAAAAGGGGACAGAATCCCTTATGCGTCCCGTGTATATGACAGCGCGGAAATGTGCAGCCTGGTGGATTGTGCGTTGGAATTTTGGCTGACGGCAGGCCGTTATACGGAAATGTTTGAAAAAAACTTTGCGTCATACCTTGGGATCCGTTACTGCTCGCTCGTTAATTCCGGTTCTTCCGCAAACCTGCTTGCTTTTATGGCGCTGACGTCGCCTCTTTTAGGGGAACGGCAGGTAAAGCCTGGAGATGAAATGATTACGGTAGCGGCAGGTTTTCCTACGACAGTGGCGCCAGCTATCCAATATGGAGTTATACCAGTGTTTGTAGACGTAACGATACCGCAATATAATCTGGATGTGTCCAGGCTGGAAGAGGCGTTAACGGAAAAAACAAAAGTTGTCATGGCTGCGCATACACTCGGGAACCCGTTTGACCTTGCGGCGGTCAGAAAGTTCTGCGATGACCATCAGTTGTGGATGATCGAAGATAACTGTGATGCGCTTGGGTCTGAATATGAGATTGGCGGAAAAATGAAATATACAGGGACGATCGGCGATATCGGCACATCTTCTTTTTATCCGCCGCATCATATGACGATGGGAGAGGGCGGAGCTGTCTATACGAATCACGCCCTGCTGCATAAATGTATTCGTTCCATGCGCGACTGGGGACGGGACTGTGTGTGCGATTGCGGGCAGGACGGAATGTGCGGGCACAGGTTTGACGGGCAGTATGGGGAGCTGCCTCAGGGATATGACCATAAATATGTATATTCGCATTTTGGATACAACTTAAAGGCAACGGATATGCAGGCGGCTGTAGGCTGTGCGCAGCTGGAGAAATTCCCTGCATTTGTACAGCGCAGACGGCATAATTTTGCATATCTGCATCAGGCTCTTGAGACAGAAACAGATAAGATTGTCTTGCCGCAGGCATGTGAGCATTCCAACCCAAGCTGGTTTGGATTTTTGATGACATGCAGGGAAGGCACAGACCGCGGGAAGGTGGTTTCGTTTTTAGAAGAGCGTGGAATACAGACGAGGATGCTGTTTGCGGGAAATCTCATAAAACATCCATGCTTTGACCAAATGCGGAAAGCAAAAAGCGGTTATCGTATTGTCGGGGAGTTAACCAATACAGACCGGATCATGAAAGATTCCTTTTGGGTAGGGGTGTATCCGGGACTTACGGTTGAAATGCTGGATGATATGGCGCAGACCATAATAAAGGCGGTGAAGCAATCATGAATCAGCGTGGAGGGTTTACGCACAGTGAGCAGCTTGCTTTAAAAATACGAAAAGATACAATTGAAATGGTACATACCGCGCATGCATCGCATATCGGAGCTGTATTATCAGTGACAGATATTCTTGCGGTCTTATATGCGGATATTTTAAAGATAGATCCGCATATGCCACGGATGGAAGAAAGAGACAGGCTTGTACTGAGCAAAGGGCATGCTGGTGCTGCGATTTATGCGGTTCTTGCAGAGTGCGGATTTTTTCCGGTAGAGGAGTTAAAAAAATATTATTCAGACGGGAGTGTATATTCCGGTCATGTGTCAGCAAAAGGTGTTCCAGGAGCAGAATTGTCGACAGGAAGCCTTGGACACGGAGCATGTGTTGCATGCGGGATGGCGCTGGCAGCCAAAAGGATGCATCAAAAACATCAGGTATATACTGTTGTGGGTGATGGGGAATGTGAAGAAGGCTCGATATGGGAAATGGCATTGTTCGCCCATAAATATCAATTGGACAATTTTACAGTTATTGTCGACCATAATAAAATGCAGGCAATGGGAAGCTGTGAAGAGGTGATTGCTTTGGGCAGCCTTAGCGAAAAATGGAAGTCGTTTGGCTGGAATGTGATAGAGGTTTTAGACGGAAATAATCATGACCAGCTGCGGGCGGCATTTGCAGAGCGAGTCAGGCGAAAGCCGAATGTTATAATTGCGCATACGGTAAAAGGGAAAGGAATTTCTTTTATGGAGGGGAATCTGATCTGGCATTACAAAGATCCCCAGGGAGAGGCATATAGTCAGGCAGTAAAAGAGCTGGAGGAGGCAGGGATTTGAGAAATCATTTTGCGGCGGAAATTGAACGAATGGCAGAAGTGGATCCGAATATTTATGTTTTGACCGGGGATCTTGGATATGGCGTGTGGAACCGTTTTGCAGAAAAATTTCCGGATAGATTTATCAATGCTGGAATCAGCGAGGAAAATATGACTGCCGTTGCGGCAGGACTGGCATTGGAAGGAAATACGGTCTACACGTATTCCATTGGCAATTTTCCAGGTATGAGGTGTTTGGAGTGGATTCGCAATGATATTTGTTATCATAATGCGAATGTAAAGATTTTGGCAGTCGGAGGAGGATTTTCCTATGGACAGCTCGGTATGAGCCATCATGCAACGGAAGATATCGCAATGATGCGTGCATTGCCAAATATGAGGGTATATTCTCCGTCAGATGCAAAGGAAGCTGTTTTGGTGGCAAGGCATGTGAACAAATGGAAGGGGCCTTGCTATATCAGGCTTGGCAAGGGAAAGGAACCGGAGATATATCCGAAGCTTGTGCGCTGTGATGTAGAAAAAATTACACAATTGGAAAAAGGAGAGAATATCGCAGTACTGGCTGCCGGGCCGATTGTTGGAGAAGCGGTAAAAGCCCATGCGATCCTAAAGGAGAGCAATATAAATATAGGACTATTTCATGTAATTACAATTAAGCCATTAGATATAGAAACGATAACATCCATTGCATATACCTATAAAAGGATTCTTGTCCTGGAAGAGCATACAATCATAGGAGGGCTGGGAAGCGCGGTGGCGGAACAGATAGCAGGGCTTAGAGGGATAAAAGCTGCTGTGGAATTTATGGGGCTAAAAGATGAATATACATCGATGGTTGGGAGCCAGGAATATTTAAGAGACTATTATGGCATCTCATCAAGGCATATTGTAGAGAAAGTGAAGAAATTGGAAAAAGAGGCAGAGCGATAAAAGTTCTGTCAATGGCATTTGGAGGACAAAGATGCGGCGAGTGGTTGTTACAGGCGCAGACAGCATGATCGGAACTGCCCTGATAAGAGAATGCGTCAAAAATAATGTGGAAGCGCTTGCAATTGTCAGAAAAAATTGTACAAAGCTGGGGCGTTTGCCAAAGTCAGAGCAGGTCAAAGTGGCGCTATGCAATTTAGAGGAATTGGATTCGATGGCAGATATTGCAAAAATGGAAAATGATGAAAAAGCATACGATGTGTTTTATCATTTTGCGTGGGCGCATACACAAAAAGAAAGCAGAGACAATCCTGTACTGCAGGAAGAGAATATAAGATATACGTTAAGCGCTGTAAAACTGGCACACAGATTAGGATGTAAAAAGTTTATTGGGGCCGGTTCACAGGCGGAATATGGAAGGGTGGAACATGTCATTACGCCGGATACGCCTGTTCATCCGCAGACTTGTTATGGAACGGCAAAATATGCGGCAGGAAATTTAAGCAGAAAATTATGTATACAATATGACATCGTGCATATATGGGCACGAATTTTCAGTGTATACGGTATCTATGATAACGAAGAAACGATGCTTTCATATGCGATAAAGCAGTTTTTTAAAGGCGAGCCGGCTGAATTTTCATCTGCCGTTCAGATGTGGGATTATCTATATGAAGATGATGCGGGAAAGATATTTTATCTGCTCGGCCAAAGGGCAGAAGAAAATAAAGTGTATTGTGTCGCGAATGGAAATTACAGGCCGTTAAAAGAATATATCAAAGAACTTCAGCAAGCTTATGGAGAAGGAGCTGTATGCAGGTTTGCATCCGATCATAATCAGATGTCTGCAGGACTGCAGCCGGATGTAAGCAGTCTGCGGCAGGATATTGAATATCAGCCGCAAACTGCATTTAGAGAAGGCATTATGAAAATGATTCAGCATCGTAAAAAGATGTATGACACAACGAAGGAGTAAAAGGGATGCAAAAGATAAGCATACTAATACCTACATACAACGAAGCTGATAATGTAAAGGAGCTGACTGCCGCAATCATTCAGGAAATGGAAAAACTTACGGCATACAGCTATGAGATTATTTTTATTGATAACGATTCCAAAGATGAAACAAGAGACAGGATACGTCAATTGTGTGCACAAAATAAAAATATTAAAGCAATATTTAACGCAAAAAATTTTGGCCAGAACAATTCTCCGTATTATGGCCTGATGCAGACGACCGGAGACTGTGCGATACTGATGTGCGCGGATTTCCAGGATCCTGTGGAAATGATACCAAAGCTGGTGTATGAATGGGAACAAGGATATCACATTGTAAGCGCCATTAAGACGACAAGCAGGGAAAACAAAGGGATGCGCTTTTTAAGAACCTGTTATTACAAGCTGATTAAAAAGTTTTCACAAGTGGAACAGATTGAACATTTTACAGGTTTCGGATTATACGACAGGGAGTTTATAAATTTGCTGCGGGAATTAAAAGATCCGACGCCTTTTTTAAGAGGAATCGTTGCGGAGTTTGGATATAAACGGAAAGAAATACCGTATGAGCAGCAGCGCAGGCGTGCCGGAAGTACGAAAAACAACCTGTATTCCTTGTATGATGTCGCAATGCTTAGTTTTACCTCTTATACAAAGATTGGGCTTCGGCTGGCTACCTTCTTGGGATTTGTGATTTCCGTCGTCAGCATTGCCATCGCGGCAGTTTATTTTCTGCTGAAACTGATCTGTTGGGACAGCTTTCAGATGGGGACGGCGCCGATATTGATTGGCATGTTTTTTCTGGGCGCAGTCCAGATGTTCTTTTTAGGGTTGATCGGAGAATACATTCTTAGTATGAATGCCAGAATTATGAACCGTCCGCTGGTAGTCGAAGCGGAGCGGATTAATTTTGAGAAGGGAAGGGATTCATTTTGAGTAAGGAAACAACAAGGAAACAAGCGCTTATTACCGGCATTACCGGTCAGGACGGTTCTTATCTGGCCGAGCTGCTGCTGGAAAAAGGATATCAAGTCTATGGAATCATGCGCAGGAAAAGCGTCGTGGATTATGGAAACGTCGCGCATATCAAAGACCGGATCCATTTTATTTATGCGGATATGACCGACCTTGCCTCACTCGTCCATGCTATGAAAATATCACAGGCGGATGAGGTGTACAACCTTGCGGCGCAGTCTTTTGTCGCGACGAGCTGGGAGCAGCCGTTTGCCACAGCGGACATCGACGCTATCGGCGTGATGAACATGCTGGAAGCGGTCAGGCTTGTCAAGCCGCAGGCCCGTTTCTATCAGGCGGCCACCTCTGAAATGTTTGGCAAAGTGCAGGAAATGCCGCAGACAGAGAAAACGCCGTTTTATCCAAGGAGCCCGTATGGCGTGGCAAAGCTGTATGGATATTGGATTACAAAAAATTACCGCGAAAGCTACGGCATGTTTGCCTGCAGCGGCATTTTGTTTAACCATGAGAGCGAGCGCAGGGGCAAGGAATTTGTCACCAGAAAGATTACGGATGCGGTCGCGCGTATCCGGCAGGGAGCGCTGGACCATCTGGAGCTTGGCAACCTGGAAGCCAGACGGGACTGGGGACATGCCAGAGATTATGTCCGGGCGATGTGGATGCTGCTGCAAAATGAAGAGGCGAAGGATTATGTGATTGCATCGAATGAAACGAGAACGGTGCGGGAATTTGTCGAAACAGCGTTTCGCGCAGCCGGATTAGAGATTGCCTGGGAAGGAAGCGGCGCCGGGGAAATCGGAAGGGAGAAAACATCCGGTAAAGCGCTTGTGAAAGTGAATCCTGATTTTTTCCGTCCGGCGGAAGTTGAAGTGCTGTGGGGCAATCCTCAAAAGGCCGAAAAAGAGCTTGGATGGAGACGGGAAATATCGTTCGAAGATCTGGTGAGGCGCATGGTAAACCATGATATGAAGCTGGTGGAAAAAGAAATCAAGGCGGGTTGCAGCGCATGAAAGCATTGATTATCGGAGGGTCAGGCTTTGTTGGAGGGTATCTGGCACAGCATTTAAAAAGTCTGGGGCATGAGACGGTAATTACGAAAATGCCGTCAGAAACGACTCATTTGGAAGAAACGACAGATTTGGAAGAAACGACAGATTTGAAAGAAACGGCTGATTTGATAAAAACGGCTAATTTGAAAGAAACGACAGATTTGGAAGAAACGACAGATTTGAAAGAAATGGCTAATTTGATAAAAACGGCTGATTTGAAAGAAGCGGCTAATTTGATAAAAACGGCTGGTTTGAAAGAAACGGCTGATTTGATAAAAAGGGCTGATTTAATAAAAACGACAGATCTGATAAAAACGCCGGTTTTTGGACTGGATATTTTGGATAAAGACGCTTTATCTGCACGATTGGAACAAATAAAACCGGACGTTATCTTTCATTTGGCGGCACAAAGTTCTGTAGCGGTATCATGGAAACGTCCGGATTTGACCATCGATGTAAATATCAAAGGAAGTATGCATGTGCTGGAAGCTGTGCGCAGGCAGGAGAGACAGATTCGCGTCGTGCTGATTGGCTCCGGGGAAGAGTACGGTAAAATCCTTGCGGATGAAATACCGGTCAGCGAAGGCCGGTGTTTAAGGCCCGGCAATATCTATGCAGCTACGAAGGCCTGCCAGAATATGATTGGCAGTATTTATGCGCAGGCTTACGGCATGGATGTCGTGATGGCGCGTCCCTTTAATCACATCGGACCGATGCAGGCTCCGCTGTTTGCGGTATCAGATTTCTGCAAGCAGGCTGCAGAGATTGAAGCAGGTAAAAGAGAACCGGTGATAAAAACCGGAAATCTGGATGTAAAGCGTGACTTTACAGACGTACGGGATGTGGTATGCGCTTATGCAATGCTTGCAGAAAAAGGAAAAGCAGGAGAGACATACAATGTCGGAAGCGGTCATGCAGTCAGCATCAGGGAGATTCTTAAGATCGTATTAGAGTATTCGACGGCGAACATACATATAGAAACAGATCCGGAAAAATATCGTCCGTCCGATGTACCGGTAATGGAAGCAGACATTCATAAAATACAAAAACTTACCGGATGGGCGCCTAAAATCCCTCTGTATCAGTCTGTGCGGGAAACTTTGGACAGCTGGAGAAGCGCTGTGTGTTGATACATCTGTATGATGATGCAGAAACAGATTTCTATAGAATCATAAACAAAAAAACAACCCTGACAGAATGGAAGGATACTGTCAGGGTTGTTTTTCAGCTCCGTAAATACAAAATAACGATATGATAAAATAGAGTTGAGGTTTTATGGAAGTAAGTATATAATAAGCTCATGCATAAAAAATGCACAAAATGAAGAGCAGGATGTGAAAGAATGAGTGGTTTAAAGCGTAAAGAAGAAGAAATAGGTCTGATTGATCTGGATGCAGATAAGGCGGATGACAGCCGGAAAGAACAGGCATCAAAGCAAAAGGCACGAGAACAGAGAACGAAAGCTGTGCGAATGGCGTTTGCAGGCATGGTTGCAGGCGGCCTGGCTCTGATGCTGCTTGGAACGATGGTATTTCAAATATCACTGATAACCGTAGGATTCGTTGTCGTGATCGAAGCAGTTATTGCATCTGCATTAAACAATTCGCCTTTCTGGGTTCATATCGGCATTATGGCTTTACAGGTTGTTATGGGATTTTTTATGAACCAAATTCTGTTTCTTGCACTGGCGGCCGCATATTATTTTTTACTGCTGTTAGCAGTAAAGTTATTGGAGGTTGATGTCTGATGAAGGTTGTTGGAGCATGTTTGAAAAGTGAAAAATTTTTTTAAAAGATTGCAAGGATTTTGTCTGCTGAATCGTATGATATACAAAAGATCATCATTCACATTCAATTTTAAGGAGGGTTTTCAAATGAACATTTTAAACAACTGGAAAAAGGCAGCAGCGGCGTTAACAGCAGCGGTTATGCTGGCAGGAAGCTTTACAGTGCCTGTAATGGCTCATGGACATGGGAGCAGCCACCACAGTTCGGGAACTTATTGTACTTACCATGGTACAACACACAGAACAAAAAGCAGTTGCTCGAAATACTGTACCATACACAAAACAACCCATAGAAATGGAACGCGGCATCATTAATTTACAGAGCGCGTAAAAAATCCCGGTATATTATTTTATGGCAGGTGCGGAAAGAATAATGCTTTACACAGATGATACAATCCGTTATAATAGTTATTGATTTTGAAAAAGCTATGAGGAAAGAGAGAAAGCATTATGAATAAACAAATACCTTATAAAATTTACCTGGAAGAGCAGGAAATGCCCGGACAGTGGTACAATGTCCGCGCTGATATGAAACAAAAGCCGGCTCCGTTGTTAAACCCGGCTACTTTACAGCCGATGACACAGGAAGAGCTTTCTGGCGTTTTCTGCAGCGAACTGGCGAAACAGGAATTGGATGATACAACTCCTTATTTTGATATTCCAAATGAAATCCGGGATTTTTATAAAATGTATCGGCCGTCGCCATTGGTAAGAGCATATTGTCTGGAAGAAAAGCTCGCAACGCCTGCACATATTTATTATAAATTTGAGGGCAATAATACATCCGGAAGCCACAAGCTGAATTCTGCGATTGCGCAGGCTTATTATGCAAAACAGCAAGGATTGAAAGGTGTAACAACGGAAACGGGTGCGGGCCAGTGGGGAACAGCGCTCTCCATGGCATGTGCTTATCTGGATCTGGATTGTCAGGTATATATGGTAAAATGTTCCTATGAGCAAAAACCGTTCCGGCGGGAGGTAATGCGTACGTATGGGGCAACAGTTACGCCTTCTCCATCTATGAACACAAATGTGGGACGAAAGATTAATGAAGAATTTCCGGGAACGACAGGAAGCCTTGGATGCGCGATATCCGAAGCAGTAGAGGCGGCAACCAGTCAGGAAGGATACCGTTATGTGCTTGGCTCTGTATTATCACAGGTATTGCTGCATCAGTCTATTATCGGACTCGAGACGAAAGCGGCGCTGGATAAATATGGAATACAGGCAGATGTCATCATCGGATGTGCAGGGGGAGGTTCTAATCTGGGAGGTTTGATTTCTCCGTTTGCAGGAGAAATATTAAGAAAAGAAGCAGATTATCAGATCATTGCAGTCGAACCTGCTTCATGTCCAAGCCTGACAAGAGGAACTTATGCGTATGATTTTTGTGATACCGGAAAAGTGTGTCCGCTTGCTAAAATGTATACACTTGGAAGTGGATTTATACCATCTGCCAACCATGCGGGAGGACTGCGCTACCATGGCATGAGTTCTACAGTATCCGAATTGTATGCACAAGGATTGTTAGAAGCAAGAAGTGTGGAACAGACAGAGGTATTTCAGGCGGCAGAAACATTTGCAAGGGTAGAAGGAATCCTGCCTGCTCCGGAAAGCAGCCATGCAATTAAAGTAGCGATCGATGAAGCAATGAAATGCAAAGAGAGCGGTGAAGAAAAAAATATTGTATTCGGGCTGACTGGCACAGGTTATTTTGATATGTATGCATATCAAAAATTTAATGACGGACAGATGAGCGATTATATTCCAACAGATGCGGAACTTGCGCAATCAATGGCAAAGCTTCCGAAAATATAAGCATAATTTAATAAGCATAATATTTATAAGCACATGACTTTTAGAATGGTCATGTGCTTATTTTCATTTATGAGCCAAAGGCAAAACTTTTCTTGTGGAACAGGAGGATGAGTACGTTTATATGTTTTGTAACCAGTCTTGTTGTTTTTCATATCATATAGAAAACCTTTTTTAAAGGTTCCATATGCAGGCGGCATTTACATTTATATATCTGGCGTTAAATAATCGCCATTTATATATACATAATTATTGTGGAGGAAACTATATGAATCATCTGCTGGAATTTGAACATGTATCGTATTCCTATCATTCTGTCAACGGGGAAACGCTTGCTTTATCTGATATCAGTTTTACTCTTGCGGCTGGAGAATTTCTTGCAATTGTCGGGCCGAGCGGATGCGGAAAATCTACATTGTTAAATATGATTTGTCATCTGATCGAACCGGAACAGGGAGAAATTTTATTTCAGGGAGCTCCATTGTCTAAGGAGGCAGTCTGCTCGATTGGCTATATGCTGCAAAAAGATCATTTATTTGACTGGCGCAGTATTGAAAGAAATGTTTATCTTGGCCTGGAAATACAAAAAAAGCTGACGCCACAGACAAAACAATATGCGGCGCATTTGCTTCAAAAATACGGATTATATGATTTCAGACATAAAAAACCGTCCGAGCTGTCCGGCGGCATGCGTCAGCGTGCGGCGCTGATTCGTACGCTTGTATTAAAGCCGATGCTTTTACTGCTGGATGAACCTTTTTCTGCATTAGACTATCAGACAAGGTTAAATACGGCCAACGATATCGGTTCGATTATTCGTGAAGAACAAAAAAGCGCTGTCTTGGTCACGCACGATTTGTCAGAGGCGGTCAGTCTTGCAGATCGCATTTTAGTGCTGAGTTCCCGTCCGGGCAGGTTAAAGCGCATTCTTACGATATCGTTTCCAAAAGAGATGACAGCGCTTGAGCGGCGGGGGACAAATGAATTTAAAGATTATTTTAATATGCTCTGGAAGGAGATGAATGAAGATGAAGAAAGCGCTTACTGCGCAGGAATTGTATCTTAAGTCCGTCAAACGAACAAATGATAAAGTCAGATTTTGGCGGGTAAGCTTATGCGTGATACTGATTGCAGCATGGGAATTTTGTGCACGTTATGAAATGATAAATTCATTTATTTTCAGCAGTCCTTCCAAGCTTGTAAGGTGTTTTTGGAAAATGTTTTCAGAAGAAGATCTGCTTGGGCATATCGGCATCACTTTATTCGAAACATTAGCGAGCTTCTTGCTTGTCATTGCGGTTAGCCTTATTGTTGCTATTTTACTTTGGAGGAGCAGGACGCTGTCCAGAGTCCTGGAGCCATATATGGTCATGCTGAACAGTTTACCGAAATCCGCACTGGCCCCATTGCTGATCGTTTGGCTTGGAGCAAATTATAAGACAATTATATTAACGGGTATGTCTGTGGCAGTATTTGGCTCTTGTTTAAATCTTTATACAGGATTTATGGAAGTGGATGCTGAAAAGATCAAGCTGATTTATACGCTGACAGGTACAGAAAAAGACGCTTTGTATAAAGTAATTCTGCCAGCAAATATTCCGAATTTATTTAGTATTATGAAAGTGAATATAGGGCTGTGTCTTGTTGGAGTCATTATTGGAGAGTTTATTGCGGCAAGACGAGGGCTGGGGTATTTGATTATATATGGGAGCCAGGTGTTTAGTTTCGTTTACAAACAGATAAAAGACTGTTTACAATTTACATTTAATGTTAAAACTGCTTTCAGTTGAAATGTTTATTGGCAACAGTTCAGGTAGGTCTGCGCGTTAATCGCGCTGACCGTATGAAAACGTGGTGGTTTATATCATCCGGCCCATCGCGCAGCGATTTCCAATGGCCGGATGCGTAACAGTTCCATGGGTTATCTGAACTGTTACGTTTATTGTAATAAGATGTGGTTGTGGGGTTGAAATGTTTCTGGTAGGATACTATAATTGTGAATAGTATATGAGAAAGCAGGGGTGATGGGTTAAATGAAGAAATGTGAGAAGTCCTGCTATGGAGTGAAACAGGTTAATAAAAAGTTATGCTTAAATTATAATTATAAAACAAATGAGAAAGAGACATGCCATTATGATACCGGAAGGAGTAATTATAAGCGGATTTATATCAAAATTTATAAATGATGGGATTGATATTTTAAAATCAACCATCCAGGAAACGATTGAAAATCAGGATGAAAACAAGGAAGATTTTCAATTTTATCAGGTAATTATAAATGTTCTGAATCAATTAACCTTCCATAAATACAAAGAAAATCAGAATGTTATATATGATGCGGCAGAAAGTTTATTGCGCGAAATGAGGGAAAGTAAAAAAATTAGTATAGAAGCTGTTAGAAAGGCTTTCCATTTTTTCGAAGCGTCTGTTGATCAGGAAGGTTACAAAAAATTTAAAACATTATTATGTCACGAGATATGTAAAAAGGATGAGCTATTTAGAGAAGTTAGTCTAAGGTATCAGGGGCAATTGGCAGAGGGAGTAGTTTGCACAAACAATGGGATAAATGAAGTAAAGGAAATTATTGCTGGTATAAAAGAAAAGAGTTCATATGAAAAAAATTTGCTGAATTTGAATACACAGAAAATATTGAAAAGCAGAACAAAGGAATATGCTGATAAATGGGACAAAAATATGTTTTTGAATGATTTTGATAAACGAGATGAAAATGCCGGTGTCAATGTAGCGTTGAAAGAGGTATATCCGAACGAACAACTTCCGCATTATAAATTTAAAACGAATGAAAATATATCAGAAGATTTGAAAGAGTTATTAACAGAATGTATGGAGCGAAATAGGGAAAGTGAAATGCTTTTGATCTTGGGGCAGCCTGGAATAGGGAAGAGTACATTGATTACATGGATAGTGATTCATTTTCGTGATAGACTGGATGATGTGTTAGTGTATAAATTTGCGGCTGATTTGAATGATGTGGATTGGAAGAGTGACAAAATCGTTGATAGGATGTTACGTAAGTTAGGGTTATCCTATGAAGATTTGAATGGCAAGGCGCTGATACTGGATGGTTTTGATGAAATTAGCGCAGGTGATAACAGAGAAAGTATTTTAGTTGATTTTTATTACGATTTTATAAGTAGTAAAAAGATTAACAATTTTGTGCTGATTGTTACGTGCAGGGAAAATTATATTCATGGATATTATCGGCTGCAATGCAGTTATATTATTTTACAGCCCTGGGATGAATGCCAGATTCAAAGATTTTGCAGGTTATATGCAGAAAAGACATGCAGCAAGATATCTGAGGATACAATAAAAAATGCGCTTCAAAATAAAGAAATTTTAGGGATTCCTCTTTTGTTATATATGGTTTTGGCTTTAAATATTGTAATGACGAAAGAAGGTTCTATTGTAGATGTATATGATAAAATATTTTCTTTGGAAGGAGGAATATATGACAGGTGTATAGCAAATAAATGTTTTTCAGAAAGACACAGGATAGGCAGTATAAAAAAGCCAATACATCAAATATCAAGAGAAATATCAATATGGATGTTTGAAAATAATGCAGAAAATGCGAGTATTCCGCAGGAAGAATACGAAAAAATATGTATAAATGTTATGCGTCAAAGCGGGATGGAAAATGAAGAGCTGAAAGAAGATTTTTTGATAGGTAATTTTTATAAACTAGCCAGACATTGTGATGGGATAGAAACAAAACATTTGTATTTTGTTCATCGTTCTATTTATGAATACTTTGTGGCAGAAACTATATATAGTTCTGTAGAGGAAGCGATAAAAAAACTTACGGATGAAAGTCAGGAAGAATTGGCAGGAAATATTGCTGTATTGTTGAAACAAGGATGTATCACGCATACAATAGGTGAATATCTTAAGTATCGTATCTTAAGGTTATATTCTGTATTAGAACAAAAAAAGCAGGAAAGATTTTATCGATGGTGGGAAGAAGCAGTAGAAAAAATGATAGACGCTGGAATGTTTTACTATACGAAGAGAAATATACGCGAGTATAAGAATATTCTTTTAAAAGAAAGAAATTGCTTTTTTAATATGATAGAAATTTTAAGGCTTTTATTTTCTGTTTCAGATTCAAAATTTATTAAGTTAAATAATATTACTAAGATTTCTAATTATATAGCATTAAGTGAGTTGCCTGTAAATTTAAATCATTTATATTTAGAGGAAATAGATTTCACAAGAGAAAAATTAATGCGGGCAAATTTGAGAAACTCTTATTTGGGAAATCAAATATTGAATAAAGTAAATCTTACAGAAGCAGATTTGATGGGAGCTGATTTACATGAAGTAGATTTAATGGAAGCAGATTTAACCGAAGCAAAATTAAAAGGAGCGAATTTGAGCAGAGCAATGTTAAGCAGAGCAAAATTAAAAGGAGCGGATTTAAGAGGAGCGAAATTGAGAGGAGCATATTTAATTGAAGCGTATATGGGAAAAGCAAAATTATTTGGAGCAGATCTTAAAGAAGCAAGATTAAACAGAGCAAAAATAAACGAAGCTGATTTAAGAAACGCTGATTTAAGAAAAGCAGATTTAAGCAATGCAAAGTTCAATAGAACAGATTTGAGTAAAGCCAAATTAAGAAATGCAGATTTAGAAGGAGCAGATTTGAGCAATGCAAAATTAGTTGGTGCAGATTTGAGAGGAGCAAACTTAAATGGAACAGATTTAAGTTTTGCGGATATAAGTGAAGCAAATGTAACGATGAAAGAATTGGAAAAAGCGATTTTAAAAGATACGATATTGTCTGCTGCGGCAACTGACAGTGTTAAAAAAAGTTAGATTGATTTCCAGATGAAAAAATAAGATAGATATTGAATTCAGGATGAGATTTAAATGCATTGGTGTCTGTTATTTATACTGTTCAGGCGTTAATATCAGCATAAAGGTAAAATATATTAGATTTTTTTACATATTATAAAGCATTATAGCGCTTCGAATACAAAATAATCCACAGATATGCATGTCTATTTTGGCGAGAGTGAAAGGTAAAAATACACAGATATAACTATTATTTACTCAAACTTCCCACACCGTATGATGTGTTGAACATTGAAAAATCAATAGCTTCCTGTTCTGTATGATGTTTTCCGACAGAAGTTTTTATATGCAGATGAAAACAGGTACATTTGGAGAAGGATTCTCCAAAAACATCATCTACCGTTTCTTAACAACGCCCGGACGAACTGGCAGCGTTTTACAGCGCTGCTTTCTGCCAGTATCATCAGCGGCTTTATGAAACCGCTGACTGACGAAAAACGGAAAGATGTGTTTATCGTTGACGACAGCCTGTTTGACCGTTCCCGTTCTAAAAAGACGGAGCTGCTTGCAAAAGTCTTCGGCCACTGCTCCATGAAATATCTTCAAGGTTTCTGTCTGCTGGATGAAATGGAGGACATCACGTTCAGCTGTTCCATGTGCATTATCATATACGCACTGATAAATACTGTGATGGAATATTTCCACATCACTGAAGTCCAGCTGGAGGAATTCACAGCCAGCTTTGTTCAGCGTCTCCCAAAATACATGCAGGATGCATTGGAACGGAGAGAAACAGCCGCATAAGGGTATTTTGCGGGCTTAAAGCATTGATTTTTCAAGGTGCAAATCCCATTTTTGATGTGGGAAGTTTGAGTTAAAGTGTTATGTCTTCAACATTGACTCCCATTGAAGATAATTTTGCAGTAGCTAGTTTGATTGAATAATCAAGTTCCCTATTTTCCTGATTGCCATTTTCTCTTTTTATACGTTGTAATTCTGCATATCTGTCAATAGTTATTGTAATTAATTCTTTATCTGTCATGTCTATTGCCTCCATATTCTCACCGCCTTTATAATTATTGCAGTTGTTATCTGATACAATCATTATAGCGTATATGGCTGCGAGTGTAAAGATGGTTATGTGCTATGATTATTTTGCAATAGGTATCATTTTATTTATTTTTAGTATCTCACTTATTGTGTCTACATCTTCTTGCAATTTCCTGATATCATGACTCAGGTGATAATCGTTGTAGTTCATAGTAACTTCAATACCTTTTAGTTTTTCGGTTATGTGTTCCTGGCTAAATTTGAGAGAGTCCAGGCGATCATCTAGAGAGTCCAGGCGATCATCTAGAGAGTCTAGGCGATCATCTAGAGAGTCTAGGCGATCATCTATTTTATCCAGGCGGTTATTAATTGGTTGTAATTTCTTGTCCATCATATCAGATATGGCCAATAAATCGTCATTTGTTAATGACATATGATCACGCTCCTTTTATATTTGGTGTGCTGTTGATGGTAGTATATCACATCCAGAGCATAAAGTCTATGGAATTGACAACGAATCATGTAGGATTATGTAGGCCTGATTTTTTTGTAATACCAATAGTTCACTGACAACAGCCATTTTTATGACTGCTTGATCGTGATGCTTCCATGATTGTTGAAATCATTTGTTGTCAAGACGCAGTTCTCGGCTAAGAGTTTTATTTACAGTTCCTTATTAAAAAGAAAGCAGAGAGAGAGAACTGCTGTATGCAGAAATTAATGGAATCCATGGAAGTTGTGAATAAAAGTTATTGTGATAAATGAAATACCACTGAGGGATAAGTGTTCTTTATGGAAAAGAATTGGAAAGATAAAAAAACAGGTGTGAATCTTATTAAAAAGGAAACGCAGAGAAATATATAAGGGTAAAAAGTAACATATCAATATCTTCGCCATAAAATGGATTATATACATATGGAGGGTGATATTATAAAGGAAGATTTATTGTTCATTTTTAAAAGATTACTCGAAAAAAATAAAATTACTATGGATGAATATAATAAAGCGGTAAATATTATTATACATCAATATAAATAATATGGTGTGGAAATTTGCCCACACGATAGGATTTGTTTAAATGCGATTAATGAAATAATTATGACACAGTGATAAGAAAAGGGGATGGTGTTATATGAGGGAGAAGCCAAGAGCGGTTTATTATTGTCGGGTGAGTACCGATGATGAGAATCAGGCAACATCCATTGTGAATCAAAAAGAAGAATCTATAAAAGTGATTGAAGATAATCACTGGCAGTTGATGGATGGTTATGTGGATGAAGGACGCTCTGGTACGACTACAAAAAGAAGAGAAGAATATAACCGCTTATTTAAAGACATGGAAGGTGATAAATTTGATATCATAGTGATTAAATCGCAGGATCGCTTAATGAGAAATACGAAGGAATGGTATTTTTTCATAGATAAACTTGTACAAAATAATAAAAAATTATATTTTTATTTAGAGAGAAAATTTTATTCCCCGGATGATGCGTTAATTACAGGAATAAAAGCAATATTAGCAGAAGATTACAGCAGAAGTCTAAGTAAAAATATTAATAATGCTCATAGAAAAAGACAGGAAACAGGAAGCAATGTTATCATTACATCGAAAACATGGGGATATGATAAAGTAGATAGACAGGTTGTAATTAATGATAAAGAAGCGGAAATGGTCAGGTTTATTTATGAAATGGCAGCACAAAATAATGGTTCTCGTACAATTGCCAAAATGCTGCAGGACAATGGATATTATAATCATGAGGGAAACAAAATAGCAGAACAGACAGTAAGACGGATTGTACGAAATCCATTATATAAAGGTACAGCGGTAATGAATATATTACATAAAAATTTTGAAACGAAGAAGACGGAAAGAAACAATAAGGACAAATGGATTTATCATGATAACATTGTACCTGCAATTGTTTCAGAGGAGTTATGGAATAAGGCAAATAAATTAATGGATGCAAGATCAGATGTATTGATTACAGAAGATTTTAAGACTAAAATAATAGGAAGTAAAAAAAATTCCAATCCATTGACAAGTAAAATAGTATGTGGATTATGTGGAAGTACATTTTGGAGAAGCACGAGTGTAGCGGGTAAAACAAATAAGGTATATTGGAGTTGTAAAGAATATGTGCAGAGAGGCAGAAAGACAAAAAATAATAGAAGTCCCAAAGGTAAAACAGAATCAAAATATGAAGCAGCAAATGCCGGCTGTGATAATATTCATCTCAAAGAAGAAGATCTTGACAGTTTCATTTATGACTTGTCACAAAAAGTATACACAAAATCGAAAGAAGACATTTATTCTGTTGCATCTGCCATTTTAAAACAAGTGATTAGTGATACAAGTGAAATAGAACAGCAGGAAAAGGCTTTTGCCTGTGAGTTGGAAAAGCTGAAATCCAGCAGAGAGAATTTGTTGGACAGATATCTTGA
This sequence comes from uncultured Eubacterium sp., assembly GCA_910584595.1. Lineage (GTDB taxonomy): Bacteria > Bacillota > Clostridia > Lachnospirales > Lachnospiraceae > Eubacterium_J. Next base: position 52,019 of record CAJUBQ010000008.1, on the reverse strand, counting down.
TAATAAGATAGAAGATGATATTTATCATATAAAAGATACAAAATGGAAAGAACGTATTGCGGAATTAGAAGATTTATGTTATGGACTTGCGGTTAAAAAGAATTCAATATCTGAAAAAAAAGATCGGATCGAAGAGCTGGAAAATGAAATTAAGACGATCACAGATTATGATATGAGTGTGGTCAATTTAAAGACTCATATTGAAAAAATTGAAGTTTATCCAGATTATATGATTGTTCATTTCGATATTTTCGGAAATGTGAAGGTTGAAGTAAAAAAGATTAACTATAGAAAAAAAGAATTTCATATCTGTTTGTGAACGAATCTGTTTAAAATGGACTGGGTAATATTATCCATATTGATTCTATGTATCATTGCAATGGGACTTTACCTGATACTGGGTCTGTTTGAAAAATTATATCAGAAAAAATCTTTGTCCTAGAGCGTGTTTGATATGGAATATAAATGTCATTTACTTTAGGGAAATTCAGTTTTTTAAGCAGAAATTTCTTTAAGTAAATGACATTGGGTGAGTAAAGCAACACAGGACGTAACAGTTCAGGCAGGTCTGCGCATTTACTGCGCTGACCGTATGAAGATGCAGTGGCTGCCAGGTATACAGCCCATCGCGAAGCGATTTCTAATGGCTGGATACATAACAGTTCCATGGGTTATCTGAACTGATACACCGGGACAATACAGATTAAAAAATTATCTGCCTGGACATGTTGTAAATCCGATCAAAAAGTGGTAAAATATAACAATCTTAATTATTAGTAAAGAAGGAGGGCAACAATGTCTCAAAAGATTTTGAAAGAACTGGCGTTATTTTTAGCAGTTGTGATGATTCTCACAGGTATGCCGATCTCGGTGCAGGCCGCGGCAGACCCGGCGTTTCAGACGACTTACTCGACCTTTTATGAAAATCGTGCCAATCAGGGCATTTATGATATCCAGGTCAATAATGTGCAGAAAGGTTACATATTAAAATGGCACATCACAGGAAAAGGTAAAAAATGGGCGTCTTTTGATACGAAAAAGGTGATTGCAAAAGGCGCTACAGCGACAAATAAGCTGACAATTGACAGCAATGGAGAATCAGCTTATGCGGCAGGCGAACGGATTCGCATTACGGTGAATGTTTATACGGCAAAGTGGAAGCTGGTGAATAAGCTGACTTTTGCAGGAAAGCTTCAGAGTAAAGCGAAAGCAATTAATATTGATACGACAGGCATTAACGATTTAAAACAGTTAAAGTCCGGTGAGACTTATAAGCTGCGGGCGGTTATGACGCCGTTAAATGCGACGAGTAAGGTATACTGGGAAGTTAAGGATGCCAAAGGTACAGACTGTTCTTCGCAGATTACGCAGGATGGCGCATGGACGCCAACACAGTCCGGAGAGTATACGATTACGGCAACAGCAAGAAATTCTGCAAAGGGCGCGGCGCTTTGTACGAAGCAGATACAGGCGACGGTCGGTACGTTTATAGAAAACATTGAGCAGACGGCATCCAACGGATTTAAAGTTACGTTTGGGACAGCTCCGGCGGTGAAACTGAAAGAAGCGGATTTTTCCATTAAGTCCGGTGAGACAACTGTTGTTGTAAAGAAAGTAAGCTATGCGGAAGATGGAAAGACGGTTTATGTAACGACAGCTACGAGTTTTATGGACGGCAAAGTCTATACAGTTTCCTGTGCGGGTTATACGAAAGATTTTACCGCCAGTGTCGGTAAGCCGGCAAAGCTGACGATTACGACGACGTCTGCACAGGCAGGTAAGTATACGACGATTGAATATGCGTTTCATGATGCAAAAAATATTGATGTAACAGAAAATGTAAAGAGCGGTACGTTCCGTTATTCTGCAAATGTGACGAACGGACTGCTGGATCAGCAGACAAATAAACTGTTTATGACGACGATTGGAAGTATTGCGAATGTAACGCTGGAATATACGGCAATTGATGGTACGCGTCTGACAGATACGAAGACGATTGTCTGTGTGGAGCAGATGGCGGAAGAAGCTTCCGAAGCAAAGTTTACATTGACGAAAAGTGTACAGACGCCAACGTTCCGTGATCCGGAAGTGCGTGAGGTAGCAATTGGCGATACGATGTATGCACATTTTGCTGCATATAATAAAAATGGAACAGCAATCGCTTATGACAGAATTACTTATTCCTCATCAGATCCGGACAGTCTGATCGTCAGTGCAGAAGGAAAACTGACGCCGATAAAGGCAGGAACGGTTACGGTTGTTGTTACGGCAATGCAGGGGACGATTCCGGTTACATATTCTTATGAAGTAACGGTAAAGGCAGGCCGTTATTTAGCGTCGATCCAGATGAAAGAGACTGCGATTGCGATGTCTAACGTACCAGTGGATGAATATCAGAAAATAGTGCCAGTTACTGCAAAAGACCAGTACGGAGAGAATCTTGCGCTGACAAATGCAACGGGAACGGTGACAGAATCTTATGGCCGTACAATTGCAAAATATGAACCGTCTTTGAACAGCGTTGTAGTAACGGCGCATTCAGCAGCGGCGGGAATCTATAACTGCGTTCTGGCGCTTACGTCAGGCGGCGTTACATTAAATCAGAACTTTACCGTAATTGTGTCTGCTCCTCCGACAACAGGCGTGCTTACCTATCAGGCAGAAGTAAGCGCTCCGTCACTGGATATGGTGATTAATGAAAATACAGATATGTCAAATCTGCCGAAGATTACTGTGCGTCTGGCGCAGTATCGCGGAGGCGTATTTGAAAAATATATTCCTTTCGAGTCTGCGTTGATTCAAAAAGGAAGCTCCAAATATGATACGAGGATGACAGTTACGTCTGACAGCGCCATCAAATCCGGCAGTAAACTGGAGCTGAGTCCGATTTATATAGGCGCGATAGGAAATAACGGCGGTATTTTCTGTACGAAGGCGGAGAAGGGCATTTATACGGTTACACTGAAATATTATCAGCAGTCTTCTTATCAGGGACAATGGAGAAATGAAGAAAAGGCGGCAACTGCAAATATTGAGCTTACAGATACACAGGCAATACCGGATTACAGTATTCGAAGCCTGACTACAAGTACGTCTGTACAGACAGCTTATCAGATGGCTTTGGATTGTATTCAGCTTGCAAAAGACGACCAGCTTATGGATTGTACGGTAACAGGTTCGAATCAGCCGGGTTCATCGGTGCTGGTAAGCAGCGGCGAGCAGATTCATATTAATACGATTACAATTCGTTCCGTTGTTACGATTAAAGGACAGCTGAAAGTAAATGTAGATTATATGATTCCGGTTGGCAGGACATTTACAAATCGTTAAATAGCAGCAAAAGCAGATACTTCAGAGTGTGTTTGAATGAATGATATCTTACAAAACTGAGTTTCAAACACGCTCTGAAAGGGGGTATCTGTTTTTTTGCTTTTAAAGGTGAATAAAATTCATCTTTAAAGTGAAAAATTCTCACACTTTCACTTTACAAAAGAAGGGCATGTGATTATAATAGAATTCGTTGAGAAAACGGAAGCAGGTATTGCTTTAAATGTTAAGAATTATAAGAAACTGTGTAACAGTTCAGATAACCCATGGAACTGTTACGGAACTGTAGCAATTCAATTTATCAAGAACAGTTTCTAAGATCATGAATAAAGGAGATTATGGAAATGAACAATGGAATTGAGATCAGATGGCATGGAAGAGGCGGCCAGGGCGCCAAGACAGCAGCGTTATTACTGGCTGACGCAGCATTTCAGACAGGACAGTATGTACAGGGATTTCCGGAGTATGGCCCGGAGCGTATGGGTGCGCCGATTACTGCTTATAACAGAATTGGCAAAGAACCAATTCGCGTGCATTCCAATATTTATACGCCTGATCTCGTTCTTGTTGTGGACGAGACGCTGCTGCATTCGGTTGATGTAACAGCAGGACTTAAAAAAGAAGGAGCTTTGATTATTAACACTCCAAAAACGAGAAAAGAAATCTTGCCTTTCTTAAATGGATATCAGGGGAATGTGTATACGGTAGACGCAAGAAAAATTTCAGAGGAAACGCTTGGAAAGAATTTTCCAAATTCCCCGATGCTTGCAGCGGCGGTTGCGGTCAGCGGCGTGATGGAAAAAGATGCGTTTTTAAAGGAAATGCGCACTTTGTATGGACACAAATTTGCGAAAAAACCGGAAGTGATAGAAGGAAATATGCAGGCATTGTATGAGACTTTCGAAGTGCTGGAAGAAGTATTAAAACAGAATGTAAGAAAAAGCGCCTAAAGCTGACGCATATCAAAACGACAACAGACTGATAATTAAATTGAGGATAAATATTTATGAGAACAGATGTACATAAAATAGATGAGCAGACAAGGCATCAGGATCTGACTGAAGGCCTGATGATGTTTGCTCCGGGGACTTCAAAATATTTTCAAACAGGTGAGTGGAGGACAAGCACGCCTGTTTTTCATGCAGATTTGTGCAGACAGTGTATGCTCTGTGTGCCGGTTTGTCCGGATTCGAGCATACCGGTCACCGATGGGGTACGGGGAGACTTTGATTTCGATCACTGCAAAGGCTGCGGGATTTGTGCCAATGTCTGTCCGTTTCACGCAATAACGATGAAGGAGGGGAGATAACGATGGCAATCAAAGATCGTATGTCCGGCAATGAGGCTGTCTCTTATGCAATCCGCCAGATCAATCCAGACGTTATGCCGGCGTTTCCGATTACGCCTTCTACAGAGATTCCGCAGATGGTGTCTTCTTATATTGCAAACGGTGAGATCGATACGGAGTTTATTCCTGTAGAAAGCGAGCATTCTTCTATGAGTGCGGCGATTGGAGCGGAAGCGGCGGGAGCCAGAAGCCTTACTGCCACTTCTTCGGCAGGACTTGCGCTCATGTGGGAAGAACTGCTGCTGGCAGCTTCTAACCGGATGCCGGTGGCGCTTGCGCTTGTAAATCGTACGTTATCCGGGCCCATTAATATCAATTGCGACCATACAGACGGGATGGGCGCCAGAGATACCGGATGGATTCAGATTTACGCAGAAAATAATCAGGAAGCTTATGATAACTTTATTCAGGCATATCCGATTGCGGAGCATAAAGATGTACATTTGCCGGTCATGATTTGTCAGGATGGATTTATTACAAGCCATGCGGTAGAAAACATAGAGCTGCTCGACGACCAGACGGTAAAAACATTTGTCGGTGAATACGAACCGGAGGAATATTTGCTCAATCCCGGAAAGCCGATGGCAGTTGGCCCGTATTCTGCATCTGCTTATGTGATGGAAGCAAGGAAGAATCAGGCGCTTGCAATGGAACATGCCAAAGAAGTCATTTTAGAGGTAGCCAGGCGGTTTCAGAAAATATCAGGCAGAAGCTATGGCTTTTTTGAAGAGTACCGTACGAAAGATGCCGATTATATTATGGTTCTGATCGGTTCTGCTGCGGGTACCGCAAAACAGGCTGTGGATGATTTGCGTGCCAAAGGAAAAAAAGTTGGCGTGATAAAACTAAGAGTCTTTCGTCCGTTTCCTGCGAAAGAGCTGGCAGAGGCGCTTAAGAACTGCAAAATGGCAGCTGTGTTGGATCGATGTGAAAGCTATAATGGAAATGGCGGGCCTTTGGGCTGTGAGACGGATGCAGCATTGTTTCGAAATAAAATCAGGATAGAAACTGTGAATTACATTTATGGATTAGGCGGACGTGATTTTACGGTAAAGGAAGTTTATGAAGTGTTTCGGCAGCTGGAAGATGCCGTATTGCATGGGAAAAAGCCGGAGCAATATCAGTATATAGGGTTACGGAAGTAGGAGGATACAGTGGAGAATCAGACAGAACAAAAAACAGGAGTCCGGGGTGAGGCGCAAACCGCCGGTAAGGAAAAAGGCGGATACCGTCTGAAAGACTGGGTAAATCAGCCGGAACGTCTGGCGCCGGGGCATCGGATGTGTGCCGGCTGCGGAGCTACGATCGGTGTGCGTGCGGTCTTGCGTGCGCTGCACAAAGAGGATCATGCAGTGATCGGAAATGCGACCGGATGTCTGGAAGTGTCTTCTTACATGTACCCGTATACGGCATGGGAAGACAGTTATATTCACAATGCATTTGAAAATGCAGGAGCTACGTTAAGCGGTGTGGAAACAGCTTATAAAGCATTAAAAAAACGTGGAAAGCTGCCGGAAAATGAAAACTTTAAATTTATTACATTTGGCGGCGACGGCGGTACGTACGATATTGGATTTCAGTCTTTGTCGGGGGCGATGGAGCGCGGACATGATATGGTCTATGTCTGCTATGACAATGGAGCTTATATGAACACAGGCATTCAGCGTTCGTCAGCAACACCGATGTATGCGGATACGACGACGACGCCTGTTGGTAGCGCTTCCAATGGGAAAATGCAGAACCGCAAAGATTTGTCTGCAATTATTGCAGATCATGAGGTCCCATATGTTGCCCAGACGACATTGACACAGGATTTTAAAGATCTGCATGTAAAGGCGGAAAAAGCAATCTATACGCAAGGCGCATGTTTTTTAAATATTTTGACGCCATGTCCAAGGGGATGGCGTTATGATACGCCGGAAATTATGAAAATCTGCAAACTGGCGGTTGAGACATGTTATTGGCCGTTATTTGAGGTCGATCATGGAACATGGCGCTTATCTTATGAGCCGAAAAAGAAGCTTCCAATCGAAGATTTCTTAAGGCCGCAGGGCAGATTTAAGCATTTGTTCCAGAAAGGCAATGAGCATTTACTCGCACAGTTCCAGGCGGAAGTGGACAGACGCTGGGAAGACCTGCAGTACAAATGTGCGCGTTAGGAGAAAAAAATGACACTATTGACTTATCAGGTGTTTCAGACCGCAGCAAATATCGGCAGCTTTCATAAAGCTGCCGATATTCTTGGCTTAACACCGTCCGCAATCAGCCATACGATCTCTTCGATGGAACGTGAGCTTGGCTTTAACGTATTGACCCGGAGCAAATCCGGCATTACTTTGACAAATTATGGGGAGCATCTGCTGCCGTATGTCAATGCGGTATTAAACAGCGAGGAAAGTTTACAGCAGGCAATTGCGGAGTTTAACGGATTAAAACAGGGAAAAGTAAAAATTGCTGTCTTTTCGAGCGTATGTACAAACTGGCTGCCGGATATCCTGCGATCTTTTGAAAAGCAGTTTTCTAAGATTACGATCGAAGTGTTTCAGGGGACGTATGACGATGTGTATTACTGGATAAAAAACGGTGTGGCGGATCTTGGGTTTTTGTCCGTATCCAGCGCAAAAGACATTCCGATCGAACCGCTGTACAAAGACCCGCTGTTATGCGTCCTGCCCAAAGGAGCGCGGAAAGACGCCGACAGACCTTATATGGATATCGAAGAGATGCGGGCGCATCAGTTTGTGACACAGCGTGAATGTACCGACGCAGATATTCAAAATTTTTTAAAAGAAAATTCACTGCGTATCCAGTCCAACTATCATGTGGTCGACGATCTGTCGACGATTGCGCTGGTGGCAAAAGGTTTTGGGATTTGCCTGATGCCGGAATTAGTCATGCGCGACATTCCATATCAGGTAGATTGTTATCCGGTATATCCTCAGACGTGCCGTATTATTGGGATTGCCGCGCTGCATCCGGAGTTTATGGCGCCGGCAGTCCGGACATTTTATAATCATATTTTGGAAAAGTACAAAAGTGTTTAAGCAGCAGTTGAAAATATGTTATGACAATTAGAGTAGAGCGGTATACAACCGCTCTTTTCATTTGCGTTGAAATATATTAGCCTTTGAAAACGCTTCCTGTAAATTAGTAATGTTAGAGGAATTACAAACTATTTAAAAAACGGTGAAATTATGATATGATGAACAAAACATATCAATACAAAGGAAGAAGGGGATGGGTTATGTATGATGTGATTGTTGTTGGAGCAGGGCCGGCGGGCAGTACGGCGGCAAAAATACTGTCGCAAAAAGGACACAGTGTTTTGCTGATCGAAAAGTTCAAAATTCCCCGTTATAAATCATGCTCCGGTATTCTTATTAAAAAAACGATGGAGTTGACAGAGCTGTATTTTGGCGAAAGCGTGCCGGAATCTGTCATGTGTGAGCCGGCACAAAACAGAGGGATGATTTTTACCAATGATCTTGGAAAAGAATATCGTTATGAACAGGAAGGACGCAATATCTGGCGCAGTACGTTTGATTACTGGCTGGCAAAAAAGGCAAAGGAAAGCGGAGCCAATGTCAGGGATGATACGATTGCTCTTTCGTGTGAAGAAAAAGGAAATTTTGTAAGTGTTACACTGCATGGGAAAGCGGCGGATACAAAAACAGGCACGAAAACTTATACGGAGGAAGCAAGATATCTTTTGGACTGCGAAGGTGTGGCGCGGACGTTAAAACAAAGGATTATGAAATGCGCGCCTTCCTATATTACGACCTATCAGACGTTTTATCAGGGCAGCATCGATCTGGATCCACATTATTTTTATGCTTATTTACAGCCCGAACTATCGGAGTACGATGCATGGTTTAATGTGAAAGACGGCTTGCTTGTATTGGGTGTGGCTGTAAAGGATACGGGAAAGATGCGGTACTTTTACGATACCTTTCTTGCGTATATGGAAAAACATCACCATCTGCAGACAGAGGAGCGGATAAAATCAGAAAAATGGCTGATGCCGTATATTCGCCCGGGCTGCTATATTGATTATGGGATGCATCATGTTCTGTTTGCCGGTGAAGCGGCAGGATTTTTAAATCCTATGGGAGAGGGAATATCGGCAGCGATAGAAAGCGGCTATCAGGCGGCTTGTGCCGTTGCGCAGCATTTTGAAAACATGGAACAGATTTATGTGGCTTACCGTGAAAGTACGGAACCTCTAAAGTCTTACATGCAAAGACAATGGAGCCTGGTTGGGGATATGGCGCGAACGTTTCAGGAAATGAGGTAAATCCTGTCAAAAAATTAACGGTTGTCACAAGGCAGATTTTTTGCTACAATCTATGGGTGTGTAAAAAACAAATGACAGCGAAGAGAGACGCGTTCAAAAGAAAGGGGCATTTTTGATGGCTGACACATCAGAAACTAAGCCAAAAAAGCATATCTGTATCGGCCTGCTTGCCCATGTGGATGCGGGAAAGACGACTTTATCCGAAGGGATGTTGTATATTAGCGGCAGTATTCGTGAACAGGGGCGTGTGGACAAACAGAACACGTTTCTGGATACGTATGAATTGGAGCGTGCCAGAGGTATAACTATTTTTTCCAAACAGGCAGTTCTCAATTGGAAGGATGTACATATTACATTATTAGATACACCGGGACATGTAGATTTTTCCGCTGAGATGGAGCGTACCTTACAAGTATTAGATTATGCCGTTTTAATTATCAGTATGACGGATGGTGTGCAGGGGCATACGCAGACGTTGTGGAGATTGTTAAAGCAATATCAGATCCCGGTCTTTGTATTTGTAAATAAAACAGATCAGATTTCCGAACAGGAATTGAACCAGATCCAAAAACCTGCGCTGCTTGCACAGCTTCAATCGCGGTTGGATGGCAGTTGTGTGGATTTTTCCAGTCTGGATGGGGAGGAGTTTTTTGATGCGCTTGCGATGTGCAGCGAAACAGCGATGGAGCAGTTTTTGGAACAAGATCGGATACAGACAGATTGTATTCAGGATATGATTGCAAAACGCGAAGTATTTCCGTGTTTTTTTGGTTCGGCATTGCGTCTGATCGGTGTAGAGGAATTTTTGGATGGATTTGTCAAATATATCAAAGAGCCGCGGTATCCGAAAGAATTTGCGGCAAAAGTGTTTAAAATTACAAGAGATGAGCAAGGGAACCGATTGACGTATTTAAAAATAACCGGTGGTTCGCTCAAAGTACGCACAGTTTTAAAACAAGAAGATCGATGGGAAGAAAAGGTCAATCAGATTCGGATTTACTCCGGGGTCAAATATGAAGCAGTGGGTGAAGTGCATGCAGGGACAGTATGTGCAGTCACAGGGCTGACGCAGACAAAGCCTGGTGAAGGGCTTGGCGCAGAACCGGATTCCATGGTTCCGTTGCTGGAGCCGGTACTGACGTATCAGATTATATTGCCGCAAGGCTGTGATGCGGCGGTTATGCTGCCAAAGCTTCGTCAGCTGGAAGAAGAAGAACCGCAGCTTCATATTTTGTTTCATGAAAAGCTGCAGGAAATTCAGGCACAGCTGATGGGGGAGGTACAGCTTGAAATATTGACAAATATGATCGAAGAACGTTTTGGTGTGACGGTAGCGTTTGGCCCTGGAAATATTGTATATAAAGAAACGATTGCAGATCGGGTGGAAGGAGTCGGACATTTTGAACCTTTGCGTCATTACGCAGAGGTACATTTGTTGTTAGAACCAGGGGAAGCAGGCAGCGGGATGCAATTTGCGACAGACTGCAGTGAGGATATTTTAGATAGAAACTGGCAGCGATTAGTGCTGACGCACCTGGAAGAGCGGGAGCACAAAGGAGTGCTGACCGGATCGGCGCTGACGGACATGAAGATTACGCTTGTGACCGGACGGGCGCATCTTAAGCATACCGAAGGCGGGGATTTCAGGCAGGCGACGTATCGTGCGGTACGTCAGGGACTGATGCAGGCGCAGTCGGTACTGTTGGAGCCGTATTATGATTTTCGCCTGGAACTGCCGGATGGGATGGTTGGCAGGGCGATGACGGATATTGAACATATGCATGGACAGCCGGGATTGCCGCAGATGGAGCATGGAATGGCTGTACTGACCGGAAGTGCGCCTGTAGTTACGATGCGCGGTTATCAAAAAGAGGTCACGCAATATACGAAAGGACTTGGAAGGCTGCAATGTACGCTGAAAGGATATGCACCCTGCCACAATACAAACGAGGTGCTGGAGCGGTTTGCGTATGATCCGCTCAGTGATCTGGAACATCCGTCGTCTTCTGTTTTTTGTGCGCATGGGGCCGGATTTGTTGTAGAGTGGTATGAAGTAAAAGATTACATGCATCTGGAAAGTGCATGTCTGGCGCCCAGGTCTGAAGAGATCCGTTTGCTGGAAGAATCGGAAAAATTAAAAAAACATGCGCCGTCGGTTCGGAGTGAAAGCATTGGCGCCGATGAGGTAGACAGAATCATTGCGGATACGTATCAGGCGAATCAGCGTGGAAAAGACCGGACGGGAAAATATAAGAACGGTTATCATAAGAATGAATATCATAAAAAACAAAAGAAAATCGTGTATGATACATCTGCCGAAGAGCTTTCCACTCCGCCTCAAAGTACGGAGCACAGGCGGCAAAAGACGAAAAACCGCACGCAGTATTTTTTAGTCGATGGATACAATATTATTTTTGCGTGGAAAGAGCTGAGCGAACTTGCAAAGGATAATATTGACGGCGCCAGAGGGCGTCTTTTGGATATTATGTGCAATTATCAGGCGGTAAAAAAATACTGTCTGATTGTAGTATTTGATGCGTACCGCGTGGAAGGACATCAGACGGAGTATTATGATTACCATAATATTCATGTTGTGTACACAAAAGAAGCGGAGACTGCAGATCAGTACATTGAGCGGTTTGCGCATGAAAATGGCAGAAAGTATCAGGTAACGGTAGCCACTTCCGATGGACTTGAGCAGATTATTATCCGGGGACAGGGGTGCCGGCTTGTATCGGCAACAGAATTGGAAGAAGAAGTGCGCATGGAAAATAAAAAGATGTATACGGAATATTTATCAAAACAGCCGCAGGGAGGCAATATGCCGTTTGAGGATGCGCTTTTGAAAAGCAGGCGTAATATAAAAAATATGAAATAGCAGATATGAAATCATAAAACATAAAAGCCGGACTGGTCTGCTAAGATCAGTCCGGCTTTTATGTTTTTATGAATGAAAATGATTTAAAACAGTTCTATGGTTTATTTTAACGGCTGCATTTATTTTGCCAGCAGCATCATAATTTCATTGCTTCGTGCAATAAATTTTGTCATAGCTTCCGGTGCAAGCGGCTGGTTGCTAATCATAGCAAGGTCATATAGCTGCTGGCAGAAAGTCGGTACATGTTCGGAATCTTTGTTTTCGAAGATATATTTTACAAGTGCGTGGTTCGCATTTAAAGTAAGGGAAACATCTCCGCCAAACATGGAGCTGTCCATGCCTCCCATGCCGCCCATCGCGTACATCTTCATCATTTCCTGCATACGTCTGCCTTCTTCAGATAAAGTAATGATGGAAGAGACATTTTCGTTTTTCAGTTTTTCTACTTTTACAGTAAGCTTGTCGTTGCCAATCGCTTTGCGGAAGGTTTCTGTCAGCGCATCTGTTTCTTCTTTTAATTCTTCCTCAGAAGATTCTTCTTTTAAGGATTCTGTTACATCAGCGTCGATACGCATAAATTTGAATTTTTCATTGCGGCGCTCTAACTGTGTGATAAAAGAAGAGTCGATATTATGGTCTAAGATTACGGCGTCCATGCCTTGTTCTTTAAACATATTGATATACTGACTCTGCTGCTGTTCGTCCGTTACGTAATAAACGATCTTGCGAGTATCTTTTTCTTCTTCCGGTTCTTCGGCATCGTTTCCGGTTGCAGATGTTCCGTCTGCGTTTTCTACTTCTACCGTATTTTCAGAACTTTCTCCAGTTTCAGAATTTTCCGCATTTTCGGAACTTTCTGTCTGCTGTGCGTCTTTTGCTGCGTCCTCTTCGTCAGCCTTTAAACATTCCGGAAGCGTCAGATATTTGTGCTCGAGGTTTTTAAATAAAATGTAGTCGTTCATCTTATCGCAGAACTTGTCGTCTCTTAAGCAGCCGTATTTGATAAACGGGCTGATATCGTCCCAGTATTTTTCGTAGTTTTCTTTTTCTGTTTTGCACATGCCGGTGAGCTTGTCTGCGACTTTTTTCGTAATGTATTCAGAAATTTTCTTTACGAAGCCATCATTTTGCAGTGCGCTTCTGGATACATTTAACGGAAGATCCGGACAGTCGATGACGCCCTTTAACAGCATTAAAAATTCAGGGATGACTTCTTTAATGTTATCTGCAATAAATACCTGGTTGTTATACAGTTTAATCGTACCTTCAATCGAGTCGTATTCCGTATTAATTTTCGGGAAGTATAAAATGCCCTTTAAATTAAACGGATAGTCCATATTTAAGTGGATCCAAAACAGTGGCTCTTTGTAATCATGAAAGACTTTGCGGTAAAACTCTTTGTATTCTTCATCGGTACAGTCTTTTGGAGTCTTCGCCCACAGAGGATTCGTATCGTTTAAGGAAACCGGACGTTTTACAATCTTTAATTTTTCTGTACGCGGAGATACTTCTACGATTTCTTTTTCGCCGTTCTCGTTTTCTTTTTCTTCGGTTTTTGCTTCTTCAATGACCGTTTCAATAACCGTATCATCTTCGCGTTTATCGGCAGGGTCGATCGTTTCATATTCCGGTTCGGCATTTGCCTTGTTTAAATAGATTGGAATCGGCATGAAAGAGCAGTACTTTTCAATGACTTCTCTCGCCCGGTATTCATTGGCAAATTCCAGACAGTCTTCATTTAAATACAGCGTCATCGTAGTGCCAACACTGTCTTTTGTGCCTTCTTTCATATCAAATTCTGTGCCGCCGTCACAGGACCAGTGAACCGGATGTGCGCCTTCCTGATAAGAGAGCGTATCAATCGTTACCTGGTCTGCAACCATAAAGGCAGAATAAAAGCCAAGGCCGAAATGACCGATAATCTGATCTTCGTTTGCTTTGTCTTTGTATTTTTCCAGGAAATCAGCCGCGCCGGAAAAAGCGATCTGGTTAATGTATTCTTCGACTTCTTCGGCAGTCATGCCAAGGCCGTTGTCTGTGACAGTCAAAGTCTTTTCATCCGGATTGACTGTTACCTGAATCTGCGGTTTATAATTGTCCGGCAGAGAATACTCGCCCATCATATCCAGCTTTTTTAATTTTGTAATGGCGTCACAGCCATTGGAAATTAATTCACGGTAAAAAATATCGTGATCTGAATACAGCCATTTTTTAATAATAGGGAAGATGTTTTCGCTGTTAATAGAAAGATTTCCGTGTTTGTTTTCCATGAAAATGAACTCCTTTTCTTTGATTTTATTTTTATTAAAATGTAATAAGATTACGTTTTGATCTATGTGAAATAGTAATACGAAGAAAGAAAAAAGTCAATAGAAAATCAGCACTCTTTTCAAGTGAGTGCTAACAATTTGATGAAAATGCTGATTTTTCAAGGGGTTTAGCAATTCTAAAAAATTTATAAAATGTTTTTATGTAAAGTCTTTACTATAGCGTGTTTGAAAAATCATTCCCGCGATCTGCACTCCCCACTTTGCGGAGAATTTATCCCAAATTTAATCAACGTAGCCCGCTACGACTCATAAATTTGGGATAAATTCTCCACAAAGTGTGAATCACATCTCACGGAAAGCATTTTTCAAACATGCTTTAACAATGTATTGAAAAAATATGAAAAAAGTGTTAAAATTTATCAGATTATTTATACATAATGAATGAAAAAAAGGATGTGATAATGCAATACCGGTATTTAATATCAATAACTATAAATAGATTGGTACAATTTTAAAACTATACATGCAACAGGGAGGAAGTATCTATTATTTATGAAAAATATTATGAAAAATCGAAAACTTGCATCAAGAATCAGCATACTTACTACAGCAATTACACTGATCGGTATGCTGCTGCTTTGGATCGTGATAGCATTTAGTACAGAGTCTATGGTCAGAGATGACATTACAAGTCGGATGACAAATGCGGTTGAGTCAAGAGCTGTCATTATCGACGATTATGTAACATCCGCTGAGGAGTATTTAGAGGCGTTTGCTTTAAGTAGCGAAGTAAGGGAGCTTTTGGCGCATCCAAAGGATGAGAAACTGCTTCAAAGAGCCGGACAGTATACGGTCGATTTTTCTAATGTTAAAGGAATATTTGAAGGGCTGTATATTGCTGATACGGATACGTATGTGCTGACCCATACAGCGCCGGAGGCGGTTGGGATTACAACTCGCCAGGGAGAAGATCTGGAAATGTTTCGTGATACGATCTTAGCCAGACAAGAGCTTACCAATCTTGGTATCATGCAGTCTCCGGGAACCGGAAATATGGTAATTTCTATGTATTGTCCGATTTATGAGGGGCAGACATGTTTGGGATATGCAGGCGCCGCTGTTTATGCTGACCGGCTGATGGATGCGCTTTTAGATCTGGAGCTTAAAAATCTTCCGGAAAGCAAATATGTGTTTATGAATGCACAGACGGGCGTATATTTATATCATGAAGATGAATCTTTATTGAATACACAGATAAAAGAGGAAGGGCATCTGGAAATTATAAAACAGGTGCAGGAAACAGATGATACAGAAACAACAGCATATACTTATCGGGATGAAAATGGCAGAAAGCAGCTTGCAGTTTATAAGCATTTAAAAAACAGGGGATGGATTTTTATGGTTCAGGCTGATTCATCCAAAGTATACAGTTCGGTTATTTTAGTGCGTATTTTGATGGGAATTGCCTGTGCAGCAGTAGCAGCTATGATTATTTTTGCTATTCTCATTATTTTAAGAAGAACCGGAAAAGAACTGATGGTTGTGGAAAAGGCGATTTCAGAATTAAGTGAGTTTAACCTTGCTGCTGATAAAGGGCTGGAAATATTTTATGGAAGAAAAGACGAGGTGGGCTTGATAGCAGAGGCTACGCATAATGTCTGCAGCCATTTAAAAGCGGCTATTGAAGATATGGAAAGGATATTAAGTGAAATTGCGGATGGAAATCTGACGGTTGATGTGACAAAGAATGAAGATTATTATATTGGCGGACTGAAAATGCTGACGGGCAGTCTGCAGGCCATTCGCTCCAAGCTGACGAAAGTGTTAAAAGAAATATCATTTGTATCGCATCAGGTAAATTCTGAAGCCGAACAGGTATTATCGAGAGCCGATACGATGTCACAGGGTGCAGCCGAACAGGCATTATCGGTTCAGGCGCTAGGCAATGCTGTGAGCAATATTGAGCAGCAGGTAGACGCTACCGCTAAGTTTGCAAGTCTTGCAAAAGAGGAAAATATCCGGACACATCAAAGAATCGAGACATGCAGCAGTGATATGCTGAATCTGATGAGCGCGATGCAGACGATTGACGAAAAATCCAAGGAGATTATAAATGTAATCAAGACGATCGAAGATATTGCGTCTCAAACGAATATTTTGTCATTGAATGCGGCAATAGAAGCGGCAAGAGCAGGTGAAGCAGGCAAGGGATTTGCAGTAGTGGCAGACGAAGTAAGGATGCTTGCGGGACAGTCTGCGGAAGCGGCAAGAAATACGGCGTTTTTAATTCGGGAAACTGTTACAGCGGTAGAAACAGGCAGCCACATTTCGGATCTTACGAATCAGGCTTTGCAGGAAGTGGTAACAAGCGCAGAACAGGTTTCAAATGCAGTATCGTCTATTTTTGAAGCTGCGGACGACCAATCCAATGCAGTAGAACAGATTTCTCAGGAATTGGGACGTATTTCAGATGTTGTACAAAGCAATGGGGATGTTGTAAAGGATTCTGCTGCGGTTAGTGAGAAAATGTCTGAGCAGGCAGCTATGCTGAAAGATCAGGTATCAAAATTTCAGCTTTAGAGTGTGTTTGAAAAATGCTTTTTCAAATACGCTCTAGGGCATTGATATAAGTAAAAGTTTTTCAAAAGGAGGAGACATACTATGGACAATGTATTTTTAATGGACCATCCGCTCATTCAGCATAAGATTTCCATGCTGCGGGATAAAAGGACGGGGACAAATGAATTCCGCAAGCTGGTAGAGGAGATTGCGGTTTTAATGGGGTATGAGGCGTTTCGGGATCTGCCGATAGAGCCGGTCGAGGTGGAAACGCCGATAGAATCCTGCATGACGCCGATGATTGCGGGCAAAAAGCTGGCGATTGTTCCGATTTTGCGTGCAGGGCTTGGGATGGTAAACGGGATATTGACACTTGTGCCAAGTGCAAAAGTCGGACATATCGGGCTTTGCCGCAACCATGAAACACATGAACCGGAGGAATATTATTGTAAACTGCCCAGTCCGATTGAGGAGCGTACAATTGCAGCGCTTGATCCAATGCTGGCAACCGGAGGTTCTGCTGTGGCGGCAGTAGATTTTATCAAGGCGCATGGCGGGAAGCATATTAAATTTTTATGTATTATCGCAGCGCCGGAAGGTGTGGAACGTCTGCATCGGGCGCATCCGGATGTCCAG
Source organism: uncultured Eubacterium sp. (assembly GCA_910584595.1). Lineage (GTDB taxonomy): Bacteria > Bacillota > Clostridia > Lachnospirales > Lachnospiraceae > Eubacterium_J. Next base: position 34,707 of record CAJUBQ010000008.1, on the reverse strand, counting down.
CTCTATTGCGGTTGTCTGGACCGCTGTCTGAATGAAGATGCGTATATTTGTCCGGGGCTTGGAGATGCGGGCGACCGTATTTTTGGCACAAAATAAGCAGTTATGCAAAATATGAATTATTATTATGATTTTTCGGGACAAAAATTTGGTTATCCGTTAAGTCTTAGTATCAATGGATTTTCCAGGAGTGTATTTTCCAGGCAGAGCAGCCTGGAAATCTCCTATATTTTAAAAGGTGAGTATGAGGCGATCACTGCGGACTTTTCCTGCGTATTGAAAGAACGTAGTTTAATTGTGATAGCTCCGGATACAATGCATATGATCTGTCAGAAACAGGATACAGATCAGGAAAATATCATCCTGACCATTCATGTGGATTTTAGCCGTATGTCAGATGCAATGGCAGGAGATGAAAAAAAGGCATTTCGTACGGTTGTCTGTACCGAAGAGAAAAACAGAGATTTTTATATCCGTCTAAAGCACAAGATTGCAGAACTGCTTGCAATGCTTATGAAAGGCAGAGACAACCTGTATGAAATGAATGCGATCATGATGGAGATTGTTTATTTTGCAACGTGGCAGCGGAACTTTTCTATGGAAGATCTGCCGCTTCATTCAGATTCTCATGAAAACTATATGAAAGCGATTCGGTATATAGACATGCACTATCAGGAAGAATTAACATTGTCAGATATTGCCGGTCAGCTTTCTTTTAGTTTATCTTATACTTCTAAGCTGTTTAAACGCTATACAGGCATTTCTTTTGTCAAATATCTTGCATATGTCCGAATCCGGGCTTCTTTGGAGACGCTTTTAGAAGGACGAAACAGTATTGAACAGATTGCAGCCGACTGTGGAATGGCAAATGCAAAAGCATATACAGCGGTATTTAAGGAGCTGTATGGGATCTTGCCAAGCGATTACCGAAAGCAGTTCCGTCAAAATCTTAAATATGACAAAGAGAAAAAGATACAGAAAATGGCGCTGGATGAGCAGCACAAAAAACTGCTGCAGCAGTTTATCAAAGAATCGTTGCAGGCACTGCATGAAGAAGAAGGACTTTCGATCTGTATCAAAGAACAGGAATGTATTTGCAGAATCAGACAAAATAATCATAGCGTCAGGCTGGAAACAGAGCCGGACGGCACGTTGGTGATAAAAATCTCTGATATTCATAAAAACAGTGATTGTTAAAACACGCGCCGGGCTTTTATTTGTCCTTTTTTTCGTAAATACTTCCATTTTTCTGATAAAACAGGACAAAATATGACGGTTATTATCTCCCGCTGTGGGTGTGGGAAAGGCAAAGATATGATACAATCAGGGAAATAAACGGAAAGGAATGAGGATTATGAACCAATACCCACATTTATTCAGCCCTGTTCGTATCGGAGAGACAACGGTAAAAAACCGTATCTTTATGCCGCCGATTTCTACGAATCTGGCAAATAAGGGTTATGTGACCGATGCGCTTGTCGCGCATTATGCCGCCCGCGCAAAGGGTGGCGTCGGATTAATCATTACAGAAGTTACGACGGTAGAGCCGACGTATATTTATCTGCCTGGTGATATGTCTGTCAGTGATGATTCTTTTATCCCGGGATGGGAAAAGCTGACGAATGCAGTCCATCAATATGGAGCTAAAATTATGCCACAGCTGTTTCATCCGGCATATATGGCATTTCCGATTCCGGGGACGCCGCGGCTGATTGCGCCGTCTAATGTCGGTCCTTACTATGCAAAAGAGGCTCCGCGCGCCGTCACGGTGCAAGAGCTTCAAGTCATTATCAGACAGTTTGGAGAAGCTGCGGGCAGAATCAAGCAGGCAGGCGGCGATGGAGTGGAGATTCATGCCGCACATGCGCATGGGCTGCTGGGAGGATTTCTTTCACCTTTGTATAATAAACGGACAGACGCGTATGGCGGGGATATCAATGGCCGTCTGCGGCTGACATTGGAAGTGATTGCACAGGTGCGTAAAGTCTGCGGAAAAGATTTTATCATTGATGTGCGTATATCCGGGGATGAATATACAGATGGCGGGCAGAATATCCATGACAGCGTATATGCTGCCAAGCAGCTGGAAAAAGCCGGAGCTGATTTTTTGCATGTTTCCGGAGGAACGACGATCATGCGGGGAAGTTCGATTCCTGCGCCTGGTACGCCGATGGGCTCTCATATCCGATTGGCAGAAGAGATCAAAAAGCATGTATCGATTCCGGTTGCATCGGTAGGACGCATTACTGAGCCTTGGCTGGCGGAGGAGCTGATCGCAAACGGCAGGACAGATATTTGCATGATCGGACGTGCAAATATCTGTGACCCTTGTTTTGTACAAAAGGCAGAAGCGGGCAAAGAGGAGGAAATACGGCCTTGTATCGGCTGTCTGCGCTGTTTGAATGGGATTATGTTTGGCAAGCGTATCGCATGTACGGTCAATCCATCACTGGAACCGGAAAATGAAGATACGGTAGCGCCGGCTCTGGAGAAGAAACGGATTCTTGTAATCGGCGGAGGGCCTGCAGGTATGGAAGCTGCTTATATTGCGGCAAAAAGAGGCCATCATGTCGTTTTGTGTGAAAAAGAAGAAGAGCTTGGCGGGCTGCTTCGTATCGCCGCTGTGCCGATAGCGAAACAGGATTTGACGAAGATTGTAAAGTATATGATTGGGAAGCTGCGGGCGTATGGCGTGGAAATACGTGTAAACTGTCAGGTAACTAAGGAAATGCTGAAAGAAGAATTTGCGGATTATGAGGTGATTGCAGGCGTCGGTGCGTCTGCGGTTGTTTTAAAACCATTTACGTCTTTTAAACAATGGATGACAGCAGACGACGTTTTGTCCGGTAAGGCATTTGCAGGCAGAAAAGTCGTTGTATTGGGCGGCGGTTCTGTAGGCTGTGAGACAGCGGATTATCTGGCGCCGCTTGTAGATGACAGATATCCGAGAAACCGCGAAATTGTAATACTTGAGATGGCGGATAACATCATGTTGAATGAAACAGGCCCAGGCAGAAGTCTGTTGGTACAGCGTATGCAGAAAAAAGGTGTAAAAGTTATCTGCAAAGCAAAGGTAGAACGGGTGGATATAGATCATATTTATTATAGCAAGGATGGAGAGGAATACTGTATAGATGATGCGGATACCCTGATATTTGCAGCAGGATACCAAAACGATCCGTCTGTAGAAGAAATGCTGAAATCATCCGGTTTGGTTTATCATATGATCGGGGATGCGCATACGATCGGAAATATAAAAAGCGCTGTGTCCGAAGGCTATGAAACAGCTAAAAATATATAGAAAATAAAAATATAAAGAGGAAAAAATATGAGTGAAAAAAAATCTCCATTATTACAGCCTATTCAGGTTGGTAATCTGACGTTGAAAAACCGCATTATGTTTCCGCCGCTTACAACCGGATATGAAGAAAGAGACGGTTCAATCGGAGAGAGGAGCTTTCATTTTTATGAGCGGCTTGCCAAAGGCGGCGTCGCATATGTTGTCATTGGCGATGTTACTCCGGTGAATACCGCTTCTCCGACGCCAAAGCTTTGTGATGACAGACAGATTCCGTCTTTTCAAAAGCTTGCGGATGCACTGCACGCTTATGACTGTAAACTGGCGCTGCAGCTGTTTCATCCGGAATATGACGTACCGGGAGTCGGCCGTCTGATTATGGGCTCCATGGCGGCTGCAAAGGAGGCTGAAACAGCAAAAGCAGCCGGAGATATGGAACTGTTTGAAAAGAAAATGGCACAGTCCAATGAAATACGTTCGCAGGCATATGCAAAGCTTCGTCATGATATGCACTACTTTGTGACGGAGGCTTCCATACAACAATTGCAGGAGATTAAGGAGGCGATAGCGGCTTGCGCCGTACGTGCACAAAAAGCCGGAGTGGATGCGATTGAAGTTCACGGCGACCGTCTGCTTGGCTCGTTATGTTCTGAGCTGTTAAATCATAGAGAGGATTGTTACGGAGGTTCACTGGAAAACCGTGTCCGTTTTGCGCTGGAAGTAGTCGCAGCGATCAAAAATGCAGCGCCAAAGATGATGATCGAGTACAAATTGCCGGTTATTACAACAAACGAAGACGGAACGCTTCGTGGAAAAGGCGGTTTGCTGCCAGAAGAAGCGAAAGAGTTTGCGGTCATGCTGGAAAAAGCAGGTGTAGATATGCTGCAGGTAGCGCAGGCGAATCATACGGGCAACATGGGAGATACCATTCCTCCGATGGGGACTGTTCCATATAACTGGACGCTTCCGATTGTGTCTGAGATCAAGCAGCTTGTATCGATTCCGATTGCAACGGTAGGACGCGTAGTGACAGTGGAAGCCGGCGAACAGATTTTAACAGAAGGAAAAGCGGATATGATTGGCTATGGGCGGTCTTTGCTGACAGATCCGGACATTGCCCGCAAGGCAGAAAGCGGCGAGCCGATCCGTACTTGTTTAAACTGCAACAAAGGCTGTGTCGATGCGATTCAAAATCGCCAGTATATTTCCTGTGTGCTGAATGCGGAAAATGGAAATGAAGCAGAGATTTTTATCCGTCCGGGCGACGGGAAGAAAAAAGTTGCGGTCATAGGAGCCGGGATCGCAGGATTGGAAGCTGCAAGAGTAGCTGCGAAACGAGGATATGAGGTAGAAGTATATGATAAGGCTCAAAAACCGGGCGGTCAGATCTTGATCGCTGCCGTTCCTCCAAGAAAATCTGAGATTTTGCGGTCAGTCGAATACTATGAAAAGACACTTCCGATACTTGGAGTTACGATGAAGCTTGGGCAGGAGCCGGATACAGAGGCATTGAATCGGGCGGATGCAGTAATTGTTGCGGTTGGAGCGCAGAATGTTTCGCTTCCGGTACCTGGCGCTGATTTGGAACATGTAGTTTCTGCATGGGATATTCTCGCGGGAAAGAAAACGGTGTCCGGCCATTGTGCCGTAATCGGAGGCGGTCTGGTTGGCACAGAAACAGCAGAATATTTATTAGCCCAGGGCTGTAAAGTATCCATTGTTGAAATGATGGACAAGGTTGCAGCGGGAGAATCTTCTACGATCTTGCCATTGATCGAACAGGATTTTAAGGAACATCAGGTGATGCAGTATACGCAGACGAAAGTAACTGCGATCACACCGCAAGGCGTTTCGGCGGTTCATACACAGACGGAAGAAACGGTTGAGATCGCCTGTGATTATGTAGTAATGGCTGTTGGTTCCCGCAAATTGCCATTTTCGGCAGAAGGCATTACGGTTCCGGTTGTTTATGCAGGCGACTGCAGCGGGGATCGGACAGCAGGCATTGCAGAAGCGATAAGAAGCGGATACCATGCCGCAAATGAGATATAAGATGACGTTTTGCAGCAGTTTTGTTGGAAGGCAACGCAGGATGTTTAAGGGAAAGTTGGAAGGAAAGATAAAATAGAAGAAATATAAAGATAAAGTAAAAAGCATCAGTCGGATATCGCTGATGCTTTTTATTTATTTTTGCTTTGACAGAGCAATATTTGAGTATATTTCCGCAAATATTAGAAAGTCATAAGAAAGAAATAGGTATATACTGAAAGAAAACAGGATAAGCATAAAGTTTGCTTTTGCAATGTGCGATGGATAGGTATATCAGATGAGGAGGCTGTAATGAAGGGATCATATTTTTCAGAAGTATACAGAAATGTTTTTGAGGAAGCAGGCTATCAAAAGGAGAAAATTGAAAAGAGGAAAAATGAAATATTTAACAGATTGTTTTATGGTTTGCCGGAAGAAAGAATTTATCATCCTGCGGAAGATTTTATGGGATATATAGAAGATAGCGGAAATCACGATGTGCGGACAGAAGGAATGTCCTATGGAATGATGATGTGTGTGCAGATGGATAGAAAAGATGAGTTTGACAGGCTGTGGAAGTGGGCAAAGACTTATATGTATCTTGCAGATGGCGAAAACCAGGGATATTTTGCATGGTCTTGCCGGACAGACGGAGTTAAAAATTCTTATGGAGCAGCGCCGGACGGAGAAGAGTATTTTGCGATGGCATTGTTTTTTGCAGCGCATCGATGGGGAAACGGACAGGGAATCTTTCACTATGAAAAGGAAGCACAAGAACTGCTTCATACGATGATTCATAAAGGGGAAAACGGATCAGCCGGAAGGGCTATGTTTGATCCGGAAAGAAAGCTGATCCGATTTGTTTCGGATGTTGATTTTTCAGATCCCTCTTATCATCTGCCGCATTTTTATGAACTGTTTGGAAGATGGGCAAAAGAAGAAGACAGGGGCTTTTTTTTAGAAGCGGCGGAAGAAAGCAGAAAGTATTTGAAACGGGCATGTCATCCAAAGACAGGGCTTTGTGCGGAATATGCAGAATTTGACGGCAGGCCATACGTGGGAAACAGGGAAAAATGGGGCGGACGGCATGATTGGTATTACAGCGACGCATACCGCACAATTGCGAATATAGGTCTGGATTACGCATGGTTTGCTGCGGATGAATGGGAAAGTGAAATTATAGGAAAATTACAGAAGTTTTTTTGTGAGAGGTTATCTGAAAAAGAAACAGGCCGGATTTATGAAATAGACGGTACGGTTTTGAAAGAGCAGGCACTGCATCCGACAGCAATTACAGCGACAAATGCGCAGGCCAGCCTTGCACGATATGATGACTGTGCATTTAGCTGCGTTAATAAATTTTGGAATACGCCGCTGCGAAGCGGGAATCGCAGATATTATGATAATTGTCTGTATTTTTTTGCATTTTTGGCACTTAGCGGAAATTACCGGATCTATTAAAGCCGTGTCTGGTTTTAAAAAGCAGTAAGAAAAGGGATAAATGCTTAGCTTTGGTTATACAGAAAAATAAGAAAGATAAGGAGAAAAGAAATGGTAACAGCTGGAAATCCAATATTATGTGGATGCTATCCGGATCCATCAATTTGTCGGGTTGGAAAGGATTTTTATTTGGTAAATTCCAGTTTTGCTTATTTTCCGGGTGTGCCTATTTTTCACAGTAGAGATCTGGCACATTGGGAACAGATTGGCAATATACTGGACAGAGAAGAACAGCTTCCACTAGCAGGCAGTGAGATTTCAGAGGGGATTTTTGCCCCGACGATCAGATATTATAATGGAATCTATTATATGGTTACTACTAATATGGGCAATGGAGGAAATTTTATTGTTATGGCCAGCCGGCCACAAGGGCCATGGTCAAAACCTTATTATTTGGGTGAAGAGGCAAAAGGTATCGATCCCAGTCTTTTCTTTGATACGGATGGAAAATGTTATTATATTGGGACAAGACCGAATCCGCAGGGAGTTCGTTATAATGGAGATTGGGAAATCTGGATACAAGAGCTTGATTTGAAACAAATGAAACTGGTAGGAGAAAGCGCGGCGATATGGAAAGGTGCGTTAAAAGATGCAGTCTGGCCGGAAGGGCCTCATTTGTATCGGATAGGCGAATATTACTATCTGATTCATGCGGAAGGAGGAACCGGACCGGAACACAGCATCAGCGCGGCAAGGAGTAAACGCTTATTTCAATGGTTTGAAGGATGTCCAAGGAATCCGGTTTTTACGCATAGAAATCTGGGCAGAGACTATCCGGTTGTATATGCAGGACATGGAGACATGGTGGATGATGAAAATGGAAACTGGTATATAATTATGCTGGCGTCACGCCCATGCAGACGTCACAGCAGTATGGGCAGAGAGTCTTTTCTTGCAAAAGTAATATGGGAAGACGGATGGCCGGTGATTAATGCCGGATCTGGCAGGCTGCGCAAAAATGAAGAGCTGCCTTTGAGGGAATGTAGATTTGGCAATGAAATTGGCCATCATGACCATCTGCATTTTTATGAGGAGCAGTTGGACGATCGGATGGTAGGAATACATACCAGAAATGAAACACAATATTCTCTAAAGGCAAGGGAGGGATTTTTAAGATTATATGCCAGGCCGGAAAAGATAGAGGATAAGACGAATGCATCTTATCTGGGACTTCGTCAAAAGGATTACTGTTTTGAAGCACGTACCGGACTGGAATTTAGGCCGCAGGGACAGGAAAGCGCCGGTATGGTCTATTACCAGAATCACAAAAATCATTTGCGCATGGAGATAAAAAAGAAAAAGGATTATCGTATTTTCTGCGTGACAGAACATATCCATGGGAAAGATCATGTGATATCCGAAACAGATATCAGCCGGACAGGACTGGTGGAAATTATTTTCCGGGCACAGAATCAAATGGCGGATGTTTGGGTAAAAAGCGGCAGCTGTGCGGTATCGGCGGCTGGAAATATCAACCTGCTTCCCTTTACAACAGAGGAAGCAGGAGGATTTGTCGGATGTACGATTGGAATGTATGCATCTGCAAATGGGACAACGGACAGTAATTATGCGGATTTTGCATGGCTGACCTATGACGAATATTTATAAAAGACAGTTGAGGTAAACTGTTTAAATAGCCGGGTGAGGTGGTATTTGCTGAACTCCGGCTGTTTTGTTGCGCTTATATTGCAGCTTTATTTTATGTACAAGGCGGCCGAAAAGAGCAATAATTGATCGTTGACGCGCAAGATTTTGAAAGATGGATGTAGAGGAATTTAGTAAAATAAATGAAAAAAATAAAGGAGTCAGGCGCTAAAATGAGAAAAACGGGAGGAATGAAAAAAATACTGCATCGTTTGGAAATCTTTTTGGATAACTGTAGTATTCGGAAAAAGTTTTATTATTTATACATTCTTTGTATTCTGCTTCCTTTGATCGTTACAGACAGTATGGTTGTGTTTATTTTTATCCATTCGGAAAGAACACTGCGGAATAGGGAAATGGAGAATGCGGCAAACTTTGTTTCATATCATATCAGCAGCACGGTTGAAGAGGCTGCCCTGTTTGCAAAGAGGATCTCTATGAATCAATATATCAATGAATTTCTGAATAAGGAATTTGCGGATACTTATGATTATGTATCAAGTTATTATAATTTTTTTAAAGGTGTGCGTTTTGCGGATGTGGCCGGACCCGGATATGAAAAGATTACGATGTATAGTGAAAATGATACAATTATCAATGGGGGAGAGTTTGCAAAGCTTGAGAGAGATTCGCAGGCACATTGGTATCAGCAGTTTAAACGATCGGATCTGACGCGGATGGCGCTGTTTGATTATGATACATCAAATCAGCCGGCTGTAGCAACAAAGCGCCGGCTGCTGTTCATACAGAAGCTGAATTTTTTTGACAAAAATAAGGAAAAGCTTTTGCGGCTGGAGCTGAATTATGCCGGTATCAACAGATATTTAAAGAAGATGAATTATTCTATGGACATTTTACTGTGCTGTGAAGGGAAAATAGTGTTAACAAACGGTAAGTATGCAAGCCCGGGTATGGATTTTGCAGAGTTTAGCGAATATGACCGGGTTGGATTATCAAAAAAAATGGAGCTGTATGGAACAAATCTTGATATTTATATTATGGATTCGGGAAATACATTATTAAAGGAAATTACAAGGCATCTTCCGGTTATTGGATTTTTAATAGTAGTAAATGCAGTGCTGCCGATTATCATGATGCAGTTTTTAAATCGGTCATTTACGGTGAGGCTCGGCATATTAAGTGATACGCTGCGATATATGGATGAGGATGGAGATCTGACAGAAATCCATAATGTCCGCGGTATGGATGAAATTGGCAGTCTGATGATCAGCTACAATAAAATGGCCGACCGTATTAATACGCTCATACGGATTGTTTACAGGAACAGGATTAAAGAACAGGAAATAACGGTAGAGCGGCAAAGAGCAGAGTTATTGGCGCTGCGCAGCCAGATTAATCCGCATTTTTTGTTTAATGCCCTTGAGAGTATCCGGATGCATAGTGTGATAAAAAAAGAAACAGAAACAGCTGATATGATAGAAAAGCTGGCTGTACTCCAGCGCAAGTATGTGGACTGGAATGAAGGGCTTGTCAGTGTGGAAAAGGAAATGGAGTCCGTGAAAATTTATCTGAACATTCAAAAGTACAGGTTTGGAGACAGGCTTTCTTATGAGATTGAAACTGAAGAGAAATGCAATGCTTTTAGAATCCCGAAACTGACGATTGTAACGTTTGTTGAAAATGCATGTGAACATGGAATCGAAAGCAAGATGGCAGCGGGATGGATTTTTGTACGTATCTACCAAAAAGATTCGGAATTATATCTGGAAATTGAAGATACGGGAATAGGAATGGATAAAGAATCGATGGAAACGCTTTTATGGAAAATGCGGAATGCAAGTATTGAGCTGCTGCAGGAAAAAGAACGTGTCGGCATTATAAATGCATGTCTGCGGTTAAAAATGGAAACGAATGGGGAAGCAGGATTTGAATTAGACGGCGAGGCAGGACTGGGACTTATGGTACAGATCAGGATTCCGTGTCAATGCTTGGAATCGGAGGTGTCAAAATGCTAAAAACGCTGTTAGTGGATGATGAACATTATATACTGCAGGGGTTAAAAGCGTTGATTGAGTGGGAAAAAGAAGGCTTTGTGATAGCCGGGACTGCTTCTAACGGCAGCGAAGCGCTGGAATTTTTAAAACAAAATCAAGTCGATTTAATCCTTGCTGATATCAATATGCCGGAAATTTCTGGTTTGGAACTGATGCAGAAAATACGCACAGAAAAGCTTTCAGAAGCTTTTTTTGTTATATTAAGCGGTTTTGCAGAATTTACTTATGCACAGGAGGCAATCAGATATAAATGTACTGATTATATCTTAAAACCGATTGAAAAGGAACAGCTACTTGACATTTTGCAAAAAATCCGTACATTGACAGCTGATAAAGAGGAAGAAAGCAAGGTAAGCAAGAAGATGGAACGGGCTTATCTGGAACAGAACTTAATTGCAGTGATTAAAGGAAAATATGATGATATGAATCTGCAGTATGTCCGGGAGCATATGAGTTTTGCGGGGAAGGGCATTCGGTATGTTGAGATTGAATTGGATGAGGAACTATTAGAAGAAGAAATATCAGATGAGGAAAAGCGCACATATCAGCGGAAATTGTCTGAATTATGTGTGGAATATTTAAAAATAAACGCAGACCGCTGTGTGTTTGATGTATCCGGCAAGGAGAATATTTATGATATTGGATTTGTATACTGCGATGATCTGTCAGAAGGAGCATTGAAGTCTGAAAAAATATATCTGAAAGATTTTCTGTCCTATATCAGAGACACGGGACAGCTGCCGGCTGTCATGCTCGTAGGTAAAAAAGTTGATGACATTCGTAACCTTGCAAAATCATATGGTACAGTCTGCATTTTGAGATCCTGTCAGGGATTTCAAGACCGGAAGGACATTTATTATTATGATGAGGAGGTACAGGTGTCCGGTTACGGGATTGTTTTATGTAAAAATGAGATTGATGTGTTATTATCTGCGATTGAACAGAATGAACCGCTGGAAATCATAAAAGCTGTGAATGCTTTTTTTGAAGAAATGCAGCGTATGGGCGCCGCAGGAGGGGGCAGGAATCTTAATATTAATTATCTGCTGTTTCAGCTCATTCATCTCGCGACGAAACAGGATGATAATGTCAATCAGGAAGAAATTTTAAGAATTATTAGTGAACAGTCGTTTAAGGGCGGATGGATCCGCGGGAGTAAAGCACATGTGTTAAGGTTCGTACAAGAATATGCACAATATCTGGCACAGCTTCGCAAAAATGTCTCCAGAGGGGTCTTAGCCGAAGTGGAAAAGGAAATACGGGAGCATTTTGCGGACAATCTGACATTAAAAGGACTGAGCAAAAAGTATTATGTTAACAGCGCATATTTAGGACAGTTGTTTCGAAAAAAGTATGAATGTTCTTTTAAAGATTATTTAAATAAAGTGAGGATTGATGCAGCAGTATCACAACTGATCTGTACGGATAAAAAAATCTATCAGATTGCAGAAGAAGCAGGATATCATAATCTGGACTATTTTGTAAACCGGTTTATTGCGGCAAAAGGATGCACACCTACGCAATACAGACGTAATGCAAGGCTGTGAACAGCAGCAAAACTATAGTTTGCCATGTTTGATTCTATAGTTTATCAGGTTGAAGCGTTCCTCCTTTTTTTATATTATTTTATTAAATTAACATTTAGAGGAGGAAACTTATATGAAAAAAAAGTATTTGGGACGGCTGCTGCTTACAGCAGTCATGACAGCGTCTTTGCTCGCAGGCTGCGGTGGCAAAGGCGGAGGAAACGTTAAAACAGACGGTAATGCGTCTGAGGAAGGCGGAGTAAAAGAGTTTACAGCATTTTTTGCAGTACCTGGTTCAGAAATTAATGACGATAATGAAGTGCAGGCAATGATTGCAGAAAAAACCGGAGTAAAGGTTAAAGAAACCTGGCTGACTGGGCAGACGGCAGAGGAAGCAATCGGCACAATTATTGCAGGGGGTGAATATCCGGATTTTATAGAGGGTGCAGCCGGAATGCCGCAGCTGTATGATGCGGGGGCGCTGGTAGCGCTGGATGATTATATTGAAAAATATCCGAATATTAAAGAGTTTTTTACAGAACAGGAGTGGGACTCCCTGCGCCAGGATGATGGACATATTTACTGGATTCCCCAGTTTTCGAACATATATGGAGAAGAAAAAGCATGTGAACATAATGATGAAGCGTTCTGGATTCAGACAAGGGTACTCAAATGGGCAGATTATCCAGAAATAAAAACGATGGATCAGTATTTTGACCTGATTGAAAAATATTATGAAGCAAATCCGACGATGGAAGATGGCACGGAAAATATTCCATATACGATACTTTGTGAGGATTGGAGATATTTCTGTCTGGAAAATGCGCCTCAGTTTCTGGATGGATATCCAAATGACGGTTCTTGTATAGTGGATCCAGATACATTAAAAGTTATTGATTATAATACGACACCGACGGCTGTGGCATATTTTAAAAAGCTGAACGAGGAATATCAGAAAGGAATTGTAGACCGTGAATCTTTTACACAGACGTATGATGAGTATATTGCAAAATTATCCAGCGGCCGTGTGCTTGGAATGATAGATCAGTGGTGGGATTTCAACTTTAATGCAGGAGACGCGATTAAATCAGCCGGATTAGATAAACAGGGATGCAGTTACGTTCCGTTACCGATTACAATTGATGAAAGCAAAAAAAATCAGTGGCACAATTCCGGCGGTGTTGTAAATGCCGGAACAGGGCTTGCAGTTTCAACGAGCTGTGAGGATGTAGAAGGTGCGCTGAAGTTTGTAAACGACCTGTTAGAGCAGGACATTCATAATCTGCGGTTCTGGGGCGTGGAAGGTACGGATTATCAGGTGGATGACAAGGGTGTATTCAGCCGTACAGACGAAATGCGGACAAAATGTGCGGATACAGCTTACAAAGCATCTCATTTGTGCACGTATTCTTATTTTCCTCAGTACATTGGAACAAATCGTGACGGCATTAACGCGATGGTGCCTGCAGGGCAGCCTGGTGAATTTTATGAAGCGTTAAAAGATGATGTCAAAGAGTGCTTTGACGCATATGGCGTCCAGACATACGTGGAGATGCTTGGAACGAGTGAAGCGCCTGGCGCATGGTACCCGATGTGGAGCTATTCAAACAGCCTGACGACTGAAACAGACGGTGGAATGGCATGGACTAAGATGGGAGAGGTTAAGCATGAATATCTGCCGAAAGTAGTTATGGCAGAAAATTTTGATCAGGCATGGGAAGAGTATATGGAAAAATATAACGAGTGCAAGCCAGAAGATTTTTTAGGGGAAATGCAAAAAGAGCTGGACCGCAGGATGGAAGCAGCAGCAAAATACCAGTAAACGAAATCAGCGTGAGTATCAAATGGGCATATGGCGGATGCCATATGCCCATTTGAGTCAGGAGGTGAACATATGTCTGCGACAGTAAAAAAACAGAAAAGACAAATAGAGGCAGAACCGAAGATCAGGATTACGTGGAAAGAGATTAAACGCCAAAAAGCGCTGCTGTTTTGGTCAGCAGTGATTGTAATCTATGGATTTATCTTTTATTATTTGCCGTTAGGCGGCTGGCTGATGGCATTTCAAAATTATAAGCCCGCAAAAGGATTGTTCCATTCGGAATTTGTAGGCATGGATAAATTCAAAAGATTGTTTTCCGATGATACATTTCTCAGAGTTATCAGAAATACGCTTGCCATGGGAGTTATTAATCTTGTAGTTACATTTGTGATGGCGATTTTATTTGCGATTTTGTTAAACGAAATCCGGCAGAAACATGCAAAAAAAGTGATACAGACGGTATCCTATCTGCCTCACTTTCTTTCCTGGATTATTGTTACAGGAATTTTGCATGATGCGTTAAGCGGCAGCGGTATTGTAAACGAGCTTTTGAAAAATTTACATATTATAGACAGTTCGATTGATTTTTTTGCTCATCCGTCTTATTTCTGGCCGATTGTTGCATTTGCGAATGTCTGGAAAGAAACAGGATGGAATGCAATTATTTATCTGGCAGCGATTACGGCAATAGATCCGTCTTTATATGAAGCAGCATCAATTGACGGCGCCGGAAGATTTGGAAAGATCCGCTATGTAACGCTGCCGGGGATTAAGTCTACGATTATTATTCTGTTGCTGATGAATGTCGGCAATGTATTAAATGCAGGATTTGAGATCCAATATTTGCTTGGCAACGGCCTTGTAAAGAGTGTAGCAGAAACGATCGATATTTATGTTCTGAAATGGGGCATCAGTCAGGGCGATTATGCAATTGGTACTGCAGCTGGTATTTTTAAGAGCATTGTCAGCATTTTGCTGATTGTTATTGCGAATCAGATTGCAAAACGAAGCGGCGAAGAAAGGCTGTATTAAAAGGAGGGATTTATTATGACGAGCACGGATAAAAAGAATTTCAGCAAAAAGCCATCTGCTGCAGATACAGCTTTTACAGTTTTTAACGTGGTTTTTATGATTGTGTTTGTGGTTATTACTCTGTATCCGGTGCTGAATACGCTGGCCATTTCATTAAATGACGGTACAGATGCGTTAAAAGGCGGTATTTATCTTGTTCCTAGGAAATTTACTTGGAAAAATTATACAACAGTTCTTCAAAAAAATAATCTTATGACCGGAGCGCTGATTACGGTTGCCCGTACAGTTATTGGAACACTGTTGGCACTGGTGATGAATGCCATTCTGGCTTTTATTGTCAGCAGACCCAAATTTTTGTTCCGTAAACAGCTATCACTTTTTTGGGTCATTACAATGTACGTAAACGGCGGACTTATTCCTACATTTATTTTGTACAAAAATCTTCATCTTACAAATACATTTTGGGTTTATGTTGTTCCGGGTGTAATAGGTGCGTTTAACATGCTTGTCATACGTACCTATATGAACGGACTGCCGGACAGTCTGGTAGAATCGGCGCAGCTGGACGGAGCCGGCTATACAACGATATTTGTAAAGATTATTTCGCCGCTTTGCAAACCGGTATATGCAACGGTTGCGTTGTTTGTTGCGGTAGGACAGTGGAATTCTTGGTTTGATGCAATGCTCTATAACCGTATGAGCGGAGAATATACAACTTTACAGTACGAGTTGATGAAGCTTTTGTCGTCAGTAACGAATCAAGGGGCTTCTGCAGAGTCGATGAAAAACGCTGTAGGAGCAGTTACTCCTACATCTGTCAGAGCGGCGGCGACAATTATAACGATGCTGCCGATCATCTGTATCTATCCGTTTTTGCAGAAATATTTTGTAACGGGTTTGACACTTGGGGGAGTAAAAGAATAGCGTTCATCGAATATAACTTGATATTAAAGTATAATACGCCGTGGTTTTGTGCTGCGGTGTATTATTTTTTGTATCCGTACAGCTCTTATAGGAACTGATGATCTTATTTGCGGCAGGGTTGTTGGCCCAGGTACAGAATCGGCGCCAAGAATCTGGCTCTTTGCTGTAGGAGAATTTCCAATGTGCCGCATTTTAACAGTTTAGAAAACATATGGAATGGATACGCCGGATTCTGCTGACGCGCAAACTATAGGTGCAAACTATGGGCAGAAAAAATGTTTACGTATGCATGCTGCTGTGATATGATAGATGAAGCTCCGGATATTTGGGACATTTTACTGTCCGGCCTGTGATATCAGGCATTTATACATGGCGTATAATCTGAGCAGAAAGGACGATACACAGCTATGAACAAGCGCAATTATCAAAAAGAACTGGAAGAAAAAATCCGCTTGCATGTCAGCCGCGGCGAAGTCCCATCATTATTGCTACATAGCTGCTGCGCACCTTGCAGCAGTTATGTACTCGAATATTTATCGCAGTATTTTCAAATTACAGTCTTATATTATAATCCAAATATTTATCCCAAAGAAGAATACACTCACCGTGTTTTGGAACAGCAGCGCTTTATTCAAATGTTTCCGATGAAACATCCGGCAGCTTTTATAGAAGGGGACTATGATACAGATCGTTTTTATGAAACGGCCAGAGGGATGGAACATTTACCGGAAGGCGGTGCACGGTGCGCGGCCTGTTATGAGCTTCGGCTTCGGGAATCCGCAGCGTATGCCAAGCGGTTAGGATTATCTTATTTTACAACAACGCTATCGATTAGTCCGATGAAGGATGCGCAAAAGCTGAATGAAATCGGTGAGCGGCTTGCGGAAGAATACGACATTGCTTATCTGAGTTCGGATTTTAAGAAGAAAAATGGATATTTGAGATCTACACAAATTTCGAAAGAGTATGGAATGTACCGTCAGGACTATTGCGGGTGTATTTTTTCTATGAGAAATAATGATATGATAAATAATGATGTCACCTAGTTCGCCCTGGCTAAACGTCAGCAGCTAAAGGCACCGTTTGGCCTGATTTGTGAAAGCATTACATTATTTTTTCTTTGGGGATATTATTCTGTTAATCACTTTCAATTTATTTTGTGACAATTACATCAAAAAGAACTAATAGCTTTAGCTGCTGGCGTTTAGCCAGGGCGAACTAGGTGACGCGACCGGACGGCTGTCATAATGCAAATGCTTAGAGCTTCTTACATTCTGGAACGGTCACAGGAGGAACGGACAACTCTCCTCTCCCAGCGTCCGGGAATCCAATACACAACACTCTACACTGAACAGTTACATATAAAATCGAAAGAAATCCATACAAAAGTTGTAAAATAGAAAAGAGTATGATATATTATTAGTTATTTCCAGGAAAAGTGAAATTGCAAAGCAACAGACAGATGTTTATACAAACAGAAAGCAGCTTAAGAAAAACCTTATGAAAGCGTTTTTTATAAATAGAAAGAGAGGAATTATCCAATGGCACAATTATGGGGCGGACGCTTTACAAAAGAAACGGATCAGCTTGTTTATAATTTTAACGCATCCATTTCTTTTGATCGGAAATTTTATAAACAGGATATGGAAGGCAGCATTGCACACGTGAAAATGCTCGGGAAACAGGGGATTTTGACAGAGCAGGAGGCGGCACAGATCGTTGCGGAGCTGAAAAAGATACTGGCAGAGACAGAGGCAGGGACACTTGAGATATCTTTGGAATATGAAGATATTCACAGCTTTGTGGAAGCTAAGCTGATCGAGCGGTTGGGAGACACTGGCAAAAAGCTGCATACCGGAAGGAGCAGAAACGATCAGGTAGCTTTAGATATGCGAATGTATACCCGCATGGAGGTGGTGCAGACAGATGCATTGCTGAAAGATTTGCTGCAGACGATTTTAAACATTATGAAAGCGCATACAGCAACGATTATGCCGGGTTTTACGCATTTGCAGAAGGCGCAGCCTGTAACACTGGCTCATCATATAGGCGCGTATTTTGAAATGTTTAAGCGTGACCGTCTCAGGATGCGGGATATATACGAGCGCATGAACTATTGTCCGCTTGGAAGCGGCGCGCTGGCAGGTACGACTTATCCGTTAGATCGTGAATATACGGCAAAGATGTTAGGATTTTATGGCCCATGTTATAATAGTATGGACGGTGTATCCGACAGAGATTATGTCATCGAGTTTTTGTCGGCATTGTCTACGGTTATGATGCATTTAAGCCGTTTCAGTGAAGAGATTATTATTTGGAATTCGAACGAGTATCAGTTTGTAGAGATTGATGATGCATACAGTACGGGAAGCAGCATTATGCCGCAGAAAAAAAATCCGGACATAGCGGAGCTGGTGCGTGGTAAGACCGGGCGTGTTTACGGAGCGCTTATTTCGCTGCTGACAACCATGAAGGGTATCCCGCTTGCTTATAATAAAGATATGCAGGAAGATAAAGAGCTGACTTTTGATGCGATCGATACGGCAAAAGGATGTCTGGCGCTGTTCCAGGGGATGCTTGCGACGATTCAGTTTCGGGAAGAAAATATGCGAAAAAGCGCAATGCTTGGATTTACAAATGCGACAGATGCAGCAGATTATTTGGTGAACCATGGCGTTCCGTTTCGGGACGCGCATGGGATTGTAGGCAGGCTTGTATTATACTGTATTGAAAAAAACAGTTCGATTGATGATTTATCGTTAGAAGAGCTAAAGGCGATCAGCCCGGTATTTGAAGCGGATATTTATGATGCTGTTTCTATGGAAACATGTGTAAATAAACGGCTGACAACAGGGGCGCCCGGGAAAGAGGCCATGGAGCGGGTCATTGCATTAGAAGAAACCTATTTGGCGGAAGGTAAGCCGTTTGAAGAAGATTGGGAAAAGGAGCTGCTTTCATAAAATTATCTGGTAAATGAGAACTAAGCCTTGCGTTTTTTGAATTCCTGTATTAATATAATAAAATCAACGATTGCGGAGGAGAGTAGTCATGAGTGAAAAATTAAAAGTTGGTATTCTTGGTGGAACAGGTATGGTAGGACAAAGATTTATAGCGCTTTTGGAAAACCATCCATGGTTTGAAGTAACTACAATTGCAGCCAGTCCGCGCAGTGCAGGGCAGACGTATGAGGCAGCCGTACACGGGCGATGGAAAATGGATACTCCGATGCCTGAAGCCGTAAAAAATATAGTTGTTAAAAATGTAAATGAAATCGAACAGACAGCGGCAGAAGTAGATTTTGTATTTTCAGCCGTAGACATGTCTAAGGAAGAGATTAAAAAGATTGAAGAAGCTTATGCAAAGACCGAAACGCCGGTAGTTTCCAATAACAGTGCGCATCGCTGGACGCCGGATGTACCGATGGTAGTGCCGGAGATTAATCCGCAGCATATGGAGCTGATTCCATATCAGAGAAAACGGCTGGGAACGACACGCGGTTTTGTAACGGTAAAGCCAAACTGCTCGATACAGTCTTATGCACCGGTACTGACAGCATGGATGGAGTTTGAACCTTATGAGGCAATCGTTTCCACATATCAGGCAATTTCGGGTGCGGGCAAGACATTTGCGGACTGGCCGCAGATGGAAGGCAACATTATTCCGTTTATCAGCGGAGAAGAGGAAAAGTCTGAAAAGGAACCGCTGCGAATCTGGGGAGAGATGAAAGATGGTATGATCGAGCCGGCAAAAGAACCACTGATTACAAGCCAGTGTATACGTGTGCCGGTGTTAAACGGACATACGGCGTCTGTATTTGTAAAGTTTAAAAATAAATCTGTGACAAAAGAACAGCTGATTGAAAAACTGGAAAGCTACAGCGGGATGCCGCAGCAGCTTGCGCTTCCAAGCGCTCCAAAACAGTTTCTCCGGTATTTGGAAGACGACAGCCGTCCGCAGATTACGATGGACGTAGATTTTGAGCATGGGATGGGAATCAGTGTCGGACGTCTTCGCAAAGATACGGTATATGACTGGAAATTTGTAGGTTTGTCACATAATACAGTGCGCGGAGCGGCAGGGGGAGCCATTTTGTGTGCAGAATTACTAAAAGCGCAGGGATATATTACGAAAAAGTAGTAAAAAGGCGCCGGTTCCATGACGGCAATGGCAGGACAGCCAGAATTTTCTTCCAGACTCTTGAAAAGAAAGTTAAAATGTGATATGATTTTGATACAGTTTCTTATATATTTCGGAACAAGATAAAAGCACAGTATATACGCAATAGGAGAAGGCAATGGTAATACGACATACGGAATTGAAAAAGCTGGAACAGCAATATGAAAAAAACGGAAATCAGTTTGTTGTGCTATATGGAAGGGAAGGCTGCGATAAAGAGGCGCTGATTCGGATTTTCTGCAAAGGAAAGAGATTTTTTTATTATCGTGCACGCAAAGCATCTGCACAGGAACAGTGTATGCAATTTGGGCATGAGATTGAAAAACAATATGATCTGAGTCTTTCCAAATATCAATATTCTGAATTTTTTAATCGTATTCGAAGCGGGGATGCCAGTAAGCTCGTTGTTATTATTGATGAATTTCAAAATATTGCAAAGCGTGATGAAGAATTTTTTAAGGCGGTATTAAAGCTTAAAGCAAAAAAACTGTATCCGGGGCCGGTTATGATCGTATTGGCGAGTTCTTCAGTTGCGTGGGTGGAGCAGGAATTGGAAGAACTTCTTGGAGACGGGACGAAAAAAGTTGACAGTATGATAAAGCTGGATGACTTGAAATTTATCGATATGGTTCGTTCCTATCCGGAATATTCGGTAAGCGATTGTGTAAAAGCATATGGGATTTTGGGCGGTGTGTCTTCTTATGTGAACCGCTGGAATTCTAAGAAGGATATTCGCAGTAATATTTGCAAACATATTTTATCTCCCAATGGATTTTTGTTTGAGGAAGCAGAGCGATTTATCGGCAGCGAGCTGCGGGAACTTGCTATTTATGATACGATTCTGGCAGCGATTGCGGCAGGATACCGCAAGCTGAATGACCTGTTTAACCAGACAGGGTTTTCCAGGGCAAAAATCAGTGTTTATATGAAAAATCTGGCAGCTTTTGAGGTTGTAGAAAAAGTAAGTTCGTTTGAGACCGGCGGCTGGGAGAACGCGCAGAAAGGTATTTACCAGATACGCAGCAATTATGTGAATTTCTGGTTTCGTTTTGTTTATCCGCATCTGTCTGATTTATATATGATGACGCCGGAGAAGTTTTATGATACGTATATTGAAAAAGAACTGGATGATTATATGAACCGGTATTTTGTACAGGTCTGTATGGAATATCTGGAGCTTTTAAATATGGTGGAAAAGCTTCCAATTCGTATACACAAAGCCGGAACGTGGGTTGGCAAGACCGGAAATATTGATATTATTGCGCAAGACAGCGCCAGAAATAATCTGATTGGGCTATGCAACTGGTCCAAACCGCAGCTTACGTATAAAATGTGTGAAAAATTGTTTGACACGATGAAAAAGGCAAAATTAAAATCGGACCATTACTATCTGTTTTCTGCAAAGAGCTTTGATGAAGAGCTGCTTGCGAAAGCAAAGACAGATACAAGACTTGTTCTTGTAGATATGACACAGTTATAATACGAATAAAAAGATTATCATGTAAAAATAGTGATAACAGAGCCGATATCGAGAATGAGAATCGTGACGAAAAGCTGTAATATTAATACAAACAATGAGATTGCAGGAAAGCAGATTGTTTTCGGTAATCTCATTGTTTCTGTTTGTCAGCAGTAAAGAGCAGTTTGAAATTAGGAGTAATTATGCCAAAAGCGTTATATATAGCAGAAAAGCCTTCGGTAGCTCAGGAGTTTGCAAAGGCTTTAAAAATGGATATGAAAAGATATGACGGGTATCAGGAAGGTGCAGATGCCGTTGTAACATGGTGTGTGGGGCATCTCGTTACTATGAGTTATCCGGAGGTATATGATCCGAAATACAAAAAATGGAGCCTTTCCACATTGCCGTTTCTTCCACAGGAGTTTAAATATGAGGTGATTCCAAGTGCAGCGAAGCAGTATCGAATCGTTGCGTCTTTGCTCAATCGCAAAGATATCCGGCTCATTTATGTATGCACAGACTCCGGACGGGAAGGAGAATACATATACCGGCTTGTGGAACAGCTCGCCGGCGTAACAGGCAAACAGAGAAAGAGAGTTTGGATAGATTCTCAGACTGAAGAGGAAATTTTGCGCGGCATACGGGAAGCAAAAGATTTGTCAGAATATGATAATTTAGCTTCGAGTGCGTATTTGCGTGCAAAGGAAGACTACCTGATGGGGATTAATTTTTCCAGGCTGTTATCTTTAAAATATGGCGATGCTGTTGCCGCTTATCTGCATGAAAAATATGTCGTGATATCTGTAGGACGCGTAATGACCTGTGTGCTTGGCATGGTGGTGCGCAGAGAGCGTGAAATCCGGTCATTTGTAAAAACACCGTTTTACCGGGTATTGTCGAGGATTGCAGTTACAGATCATAAGATAGAATGTGAGTGGAAAGCAGTGGAAGGTTCCGCTTATTATCAGTCGCCAAAACTATATAAGGAAAATGGTTTTAAGGAAAAAGAAGATGCAAAACAGCTGATAGCACACCTGTCAGAGAATCTGCCTGTTCCGGCGACCGTATACTCGATCGAAAAGAAAAAAGAAACGAAAAATGCGCCGCTGTTGTTTAATCTTGCGGAGCTGCAAAATACCTGTTCCAAATTTTTCAAGATCAGTCCGGATCAGACATTGGGAATTGTTCAGGAATTGTATGAAAAGAAGCTGGTTACTTATCCGCGTACGGATGCCCGTGTGCTGTCCAGTGCAGCGGCAAAGGAAATACGAAAAAACATAAGCGGTCTGTGTAAAATTCCCGGAGTCCAAAAGTTTGCGGAAACGATCCTGCAAAATAAAAGCTATGAAAAAATAGGAAAGACACGTTATACAAATGATAAACAAATTACCGATCATTATGCAATCATTCCTACCGGACAGGGATTGGGCGCTCTTAAGACGCTGCATGCTACATCTGCAAAAGTGTATGAGACAATTGTACGTCGTTTTCTTGCTGTTTTTTATCCGCCTGCTGTTTATTGGAAATATAACATTGTGTTTCAAATAAAAGAAGAAAAATTTTTTGCCGGCTTTAAAGCGCTGAAAGAGCAGGGATACTTGACGGTTATGGAGTATTCGTTTTTTAAAAAGAAAGAAGCAGGAGGCAAACATACAGAAACAAAGGATACCGGAAGCGGGAATGAGACCGCGGATGACCACGAGACAGAATTAGACGCCGGACTGCTGGAAGCAGTTGCGTCATTGAAAAAAGGCATGACTTTTTATGCAGATCAATTTTGGATTCGGGAAGGCGAGACTTCACCTCCAAAGCGGTATAATTCCGGCTCTATGATACTTGCGATGGAAAATGCCGGCCAGCTGATTGAAGATGAAGAGCTGCGGGCGACGATCAAAGGAAGCGGAATTGGAACAAGCGCCACCAGAGCGGAGATTCTTGCAAAGCTGGTCAGAAATAAATATCTGTCTTTAAATAAAAAAACGCAGGTGATTACGCCTACGCTGCTTGGAGAGATGATCTTTGATGTTGTAAATGCTTCGATTAAGTCGCTGCTAAATCCGGAGCTTACGGCAAGCTGGGAAAAGGGGCTTACTTATGTAGCGCAGGGATCTATTACGACAGAGGAATATATGGGAAAATTAGAGCATTTTATTCAAAGCCGTACTAACGGTGTGCTAAATTTAAATAACCAGCATATGCTTCGCAGTTTTTTTGACCAGGCCGGGTCATATTATAAAAAGAAAGATGCAAGAGCTAAAAATCAGTCATGAAATATTTATTTTGTGATCGTCTTTCTATATATGGTCTATATTTGAAAGCATAAAAGGAGGAAGCGCCGGCATAGAATAGGTATAGAACATAAAAAAGTAAAAATGAAACAGGTGCAAAACATTAGAAAACAAGATCACAGGAAAAGAAAGTAAATATATATTATGAAAATAAGAGATAAGAAAGGAATTAAAAATGGAACAGTGTTTAATAAAAAATATGTATGATTTAAATGAAACAATTGCCGCACAACTATTTACCGGTGCAGATTATCCATGGGAAGTGTTAGGAAAGATTTCGGATTTTATTATAAAACTTGGAAACAGTTTGGACAGCAGCCGGTATGAAAATCGCGGTGAAAATATCTGGATTGCAAAATCGGCAAAAGTTGCTCCAACTGCCTGTCTGAACGGGCCGCTTATTATTGATGAAGAAGCGGAAATCAGACATTGTGCATTTATTCGCGGCAGTGCAATTGTGGGAAAAGGAGCGGTAGTTGGAAATTCTACAGAGCTGAAAAATGTAGTTATTTTTAACCGTGTTCAGGTGCCGCATTATAATTATGTCGGAGATTCGATCCTTGGCTATAAATCGCATATGGGCGCCGGTTCTATTACATCTAATGTGAAATCAGATAAGACACTCGTTACGGTGAAAAATGGGAGTGAGGTCATTGAAACCGGACTGAAAAAATTTGGCGCAATGATTGGCGATCATGTTGAAGTTGGCTGCAATAGTGTATTAAACCCTGGCACTGTGGTAGGAAGGCATACCAATATTTACCCTTTGTCAATGGTGCGTGGCGTTATAGCTTCAAATTCCATTTATAAAAATAAAAATGAAATAGTTGAAAAACAGTAACAGTATACGTGCTCCATCCGGCCGGAAATTAGAGTTTATCTATGCAAACACGCTCTGGCGATCGATAAAAAGAAAGGCTTCATGATGAAAAAAGCGAAGAAGGTATCCATAAAACTGATATTAAAAGTTTTATGGATCATATATGCTTGTTATAGTTTGATTAGTTGGCTGCCGATGGCAGATCATTTGATTTCAAAAGATTATGAACAGATTTCTCAATGTATCTCTTTAAATGATTCCTGGGATATACGAATCAACGGAAAGAGTTATGAAGATATTAAGCTGGAAGACTTTAGATTCGGACCTATGCGTAAAGGCGATCAGATTATTATGGAGCGGATATTGCCGGATAATTGGAGCATTGTAGAAGGGGCATTGCGTATTCATATCAGACAATCCGCGATTAGCTTATTTGTAGATGGTAAGAAAGTATATACTTATGGGTATGACCGGGCTGCGTTTGGTAAAACAGTTGGGAGCGGATTGCAGTTTATTAATTTTCCAAAGGATTATCAGGGAAAATTGCTGACAATCCAGATGGAGCTGTGCGAAGATTATGCATTTACAAAATTTGATCCTGTCCGGATTTATGAATGGAAAAATGCTTATCGGGCGCTAATGACAGAAAACCGGATGCCAATGCTGTTTGGCAGTTTTCTTGTTATTTTTGGATTGGCAACGGCTATGGTAACGATTTTTGCGGTTGTTTTTTCCATAAAGTATATTCGGCTGCTTTGTATTTCCATATTTTCTATCTGCATTGGACTATGGACTTTATGCTATTATAATGTGATTATGATTTTTTCAATTCCATTGTATTCGGTATCTTTGATGGAATATATTTCTTTGTATTTGTGCCCGATTCCTTTAACGGTTTATATGTATGAAGACGTAAAAGGGTTAAACAGCAGCTTATTAAAAAAATTGTATTGGATTCTTTTGACGGTACAGGTTTCGTCAACGGCAGCCATATTGGCGCTTCATACGAAAGATATTGTTCATTTTGCCGCTACGTTAAAATATATGCAGGCATTGATTGTGATTTGCCTGATTTATTTTATAATGATCGTACTGCTGAATCTGAAAAAATCCGGGCAGATGGAAAACAGGCTGTTTCTGATCGGAATGCTTGTGATTGGAAGCTGCATAGCGCATGATCTTTTTGTGTACTGCAGCGATCGGTATTTTGGGCGGCCGGTTCCAACGGTTCGGGGCTTGTCCTGTCTGGGCGTTATCATTTTCATTTTTATATTGATCGTTTCCTTTTATATGAATCTGACCAGAAAACTGATGTGGGAAACAGAACGTAATTCACTGATTAAAAGCGCATATACGGACGAGCTGACGCATCTGCATAACCGTCGTTACTGTATGGAGTATATAAATAAAATAAAGCAGGAGCAGGATCGGGATTTTACGGTCATCTGTTTTGATTTGAACAATTTAAAGATGATGAATGATACGTATGGACATGCCAAAGGCGATATTCTGATTAAAAGTGCAGCGGAGGTATTAGCTCAGACGTTTGAATCTTATGGCGTAGTTGCAAGGATGGGCGGAGATGAATTTGTCGCTGTAATAAAAACGTCGGATACAGGTAAAGTAGAAGCTTTGATGCAGGATTTTCAGAATAATATCGATAAAAAGAACGAACAGATGGAAGGACTTCATATGTCAATTGCCTGCGGGTATGCATCAGGCAGTGCACAGGAGGCAGATATTGATAAAATATATCAGCTGGCCGATGATCGTATGTATGAAAATAAAAAACAGATGAAACAGGCGAGGAGCAAGTAACAAAAGGAGCGCTAATGAATTTTTATGAAAACGCAGATGAATTATGGGATATTTATACAACGGACAGGGAAAAGACCGGAAAACTGCATCCACGCAGAGATCCGCTGCCAACGGGCAGCTACCGTCTCGCTGTCCATGTATGCATTTTCAACAGCAAAAACCAGCTATTAATCCAACAACGCCAGCCATTTAAAAAAGGATGGCCGAATATGTGGGATGTATCTGTGGGCGGTTCCGCAATAGCAGGGGATAACAGCAGGCAGGCAGCGCAGCGGGAAGTTTTGGAAGAGCTTGGCATTTCTTTGGATTTTTCAAAGGAACGTCCGTTTTTGACAATGAACTTTTCCGGTGGATTTGACGATTTTTATATTATCGAGCAGGACATTGATCTTACAAAACTGCATTTGCAGCAGGAAGAAGTGCGGCAGGTACGTTGGGCAGAGAAAGAAGAGGTCATGAAAATGCAGGCACAAGGCGTCATGATTCCTTACTGGTTTATTGACAGACTGTTTGATATCCGGGACAGCTACGATCGGCAGGGTGAGCGGATTCCTACGATCCGGACAGGATTTGCCGGATTTTCTCATTTAGAATCCTGGCTGAATCTGGCAGAAGTAATCAAACATGATTTTCCGGGTATGGAATCTTATGCTGCATGGAACAGCTACTGTGATACGGTGATTCGGCATATGAAACAAGGTACGGCTATCTATGCCGCAGACGGCCGTATGCTTATTGGGGTACTGCTTTTTTCCAAAGAACAAAATAAAATCCAATGTCTGGCGGTTCATCCGGAGTACCGCAGACAAAAAATAGCATTCAGGATGATACAGCTAATGCTTACAAAACTGGAGCCGGGAACAGATATTTGGGTTGAAACGTTTTGTGAAGGTGACAACAAAGGGCAGGCGGCAAGAAAATTTTACCGTTCTCTTGGGTTTGTTCCGGACAAGCTGACGGTATATGAAAATTATCCGGCGCAGTTGTTTGTGTGGAAACGGGCGATTTAGCTGAGGCGGTATCTAAACGGTTATAAGTTATGATATTTCTAAATACATTTTGTGGAAAAGGACTAGACGAATCTGACAAAATATGCGAAAATATATGCAGTATGTTGAGCAACATTCGTCCAACATGTTACCAATTCAGCAGAAGCATCACCGCTTCCTGCTGGCATCATTTATCTAATTGAAAGGAGTCTTAAAATGATTTACACACACGAAGTTCAAAACATGTGTCCGGTAGCTAAGGGTGCAAAGCACGAGCCGGCTCCAATCCCGGAAGAAGGGAAATGGGTACATTCTAAAAAAATTGAAGATATCTCCGGTTTTACACACGGTGTAGGCTGGTGTGCACCACAGCAGGGCGCCTGCAAGCTGACTTTGAATGTAAAGAACGGCATTATCGAAGAGGCTCTCATCGAGACTCTTGGATGTTCTGGTATGACGCATTCTGCAGCAATGGCAGCAGAAATTTTACAAGGCAAGACGATATTGGAAGCGTTGAATACAGACCTTGTATGTGATGCGATTAATACGGCAATGAGAGAGTTGTTCTTACAGATCGTTTATGGACGTACACAGAGCGCGTTTTCTGATGACGGCCTTGCAATTGGTGCAGGACTGGAGGATCTTGGGAAAGGGCTTCGTTCCCAGGTGGGCACTATGTTTGCGACAAAAGAAAAAGGTGTTCGCTATTTGGAGATGGCAGAAGGTTATGTAACCGGTATTGCTTTGGACGAAAACGACGAAGTAATCGGATATCAGTTCGTTTCTCTTGGCAAAATGACTGACTTTATTAAAAAAGGTGATGATCCTAACACAGCCTGGGAAAAGGCGAAAGGACAGTACGGACGTGTAGCAGATGCTGCGAAGATTATTGATCCGAGAGTAGAGTAAGGAAGGGAGAACGAAGAATCATGGCATTATTTGAATCATATGAAAGAAGAATTGACCAGATTAACGCCGTATTAAACAACTACGGTATCAGCTCTATCGAGGAAGCTGAGAAAATTACGAAAGATGCTGGGCTTGACGTATACGATCAGGTAAAAAAGATCCAGCCGATTTGTTTTGAAAATGCATGCTGGGCATATACAGTAGGCGCTGCAATTGCAATAAAAAAAGGCTGCAGAAAAGCAGCAGACGCTGCAGCTGCCATCGGAGAAGGCTTACAGGCGTTTTGTATCCCTGGTTCTGTTGCGGATCACAGAAAAGTAGGTCTTGGACATGGGAACTTAGGTAAGATGTTACTGGAAGAAGAAACAGAATGTTTCTGCTTTTTAGCAGGTCATGAATCTTTTGCCGCTGCAGAAGGAGCGATTGGTATTGCTGAAAAAGCGAATAAAGTACGTAAACAGCCATTGCGCGTTATCTTAAACGGTCTTGGAAAAGATGCTGCGCAGATCATTTCCCGTATTAACGGCTTTACATTTGTTGAGACAAAGTATGATTATAAAGAAGCAAAGTTAAATGTAGTTTATGAAAAACCTTATTCTGAAGGACTTCGTGCTTCAGTGAAGTGCTATGGCGCAGATGACGTGCAGGAAGGTGTAGCTATCATGCATCATGAAAATGTTGGCGTATCTATTACAGGTAATTCTACAAACCCAACACGTTTCCAGCACCCGGTTGCAGGTACATACAAAAAAGAGTGCACCGAACAGGGCAAGAAATACTTCTCCGTAGCATCCGGCGGTGGCACAGGACGTACGCTTCATCCGGATAATATGGCTGCAGGGCCGGCTTCCTATGGTATGACAGATACAATGGGACGTATGCATTCAGATGCACAGTTCGCCGGGTCTTCCTCTGTACCGGCTCATGTTGAGATGATGGGGCTGATTGGAATGGGCAATAACCCGATGGTTGGCGCTACTGTTGCAGTTGCAGTTTCCGTGGAGGAAGCGGCGAATGCTGGGAAGTTTTAAACGGAATTTGTAAATGAACAGGCCGCAGGGCTTTGAAATACCGCAATCTCAAGGGGTTGCGGTATTTTTATGTCCGGAACCCGGGAAATGGGAATTTGGCGTGGAAGGCTGTGGAAAGTGGAAAAATTGGCTCCGTATGCAACGGGTAGGCTACACGTAGGCTACAGGGTGAAGGTGACAAAATTTTGAGATGTGCAAACACGGAAAAAGCCGCAGCCACAGGGCTTACGGCATCTTTTCCAGTTCGTCTCTTAACCATTCCAGATCGCGCTCTGTATAGGTCCCTTCTGTTATGTCTGTGATGCGGTGGCCGATCAGCCGTTTTATTACGTATTCGTCAACCTCAGCTTTCTTTGCCATAGTGATGAATGTCTTGCGCGGGTCGTGCGGCATGCAAAAGGAATAGCAAAGAGATTTAGTACAGAAGATAAATTTCATATGTTTATCGGAGGGAGTCCGGTAAGAAAAAACCATAAACTGAATGAATCCCGTAATCGTATCCAAAACGAGCCAAAAAGCCCCATATCCCTTTGGATTTGAGCCGACATTCCACAGATACAGACTAAACGATTATATAGGCAAACAAAGCAGGAATATTTTTGTATGCTCTATGTCTGATTTGTTTGGTGAGTGGGTACCGGATAGCTGGATTGATGAAGTGTTTGCAGCTTGTGAGAAAGCCCCGCAGCATAATTACCTGTTCCTGACGAAGAATCCACAGAGATACAATGAATACGGCATGGATGCATACACAATACCAGGAATATTTAATTTATGGTATGGAATGAGTGTTACGACAGAAGCGCAGTTTGACAAAACATGGCTTTTGCCAGAATATTGCAATACTTTTATAAGCATTGAGCCGATCTTGGAAGATTTGCATACTCGTGATATGGATGCAAGATTTGAAAACCTGGATTGGATGATTGTAGGAGCAGAGACCGGCATACAGAAAGAAAAGGGTGTACCTAAAAGAGAATGGATTGAGCAGATCATGGAGAGTAGCAGGAAATATGAAATTCCGCTCTTTATGAAATCCAGCCTTGCGCAGATATGAGGAGAACCTCTTATAAAGGAAAGCGCTATGGATATGCATCTGGTAAGGAAGCAGCGGGAATTAACGGCATTATTGCGGTGTTGGTTAAAACGGGAGGGAGGCGTTGACTCATGGATAGAAACAAAGTGTATCTGGAAGTGTCTAAATTTACAGGGGAGAATGTTCCAGTATCAGTTGCGGCAAGAGTAATGAAGAAAGACCAGCAGTTTATCCGCCAGGGCATCATTCTTGGGTTTCTGAAATTCGGGGTTGCTTTCAAGAAAGATGGCTGTTCCCAGTATGACTATTACATATCGCCGATGAAATTCTGGGAAGAAACAGGCTATGTTTATAATGAAACAAGTGAAAGGCATTGAAATGAAGTACCGCACCCTGAAACAGGCTGCGGTATTTTTGTGTTCGGAGTATGAGGGATAGAATACGGACAGTGGAAGATGTATTTTGTAAAAACAACAGGCAGGAATATTGACAGAGCCAAATGGAAAGCATATAGTATTATTAACAATAGATGCGTTCGCAGGTGTAAAGAAATGTATGTACACAATCAGAGGGATTAGATGGCGCGAAGGAGGGAAAGGCATGGCAACGGTTTTTGATGTGACAAAATATATTTTGTATAAATGCGGTGAATTGAGCACATGGAAACTTCAAAAGCTGTGTTATTATTCGCAGGCGTGGCATTTGGCCTGGACAGGAAACCCAATTTTTGAGGAAGACTTTGAAGCCTGGGCAAACGGTCCTGTATGCCCGGAACTGTTCCATGCGCATCAGGGGAAGTTTTCTGTTGATATAAATGATTTCTCCAAGGGGACTTTGGAAAATTTGACAGAAGATGAAAAAGATTCAGTAAATGTTGTGCTTCGTGATTATGGAGATATGGAGCCGTACGATCTAAGAGAATTGTCACATAGTGAAGCACCCTGGAAAGATGCAAGGAATGGCTTGCCGGAGGGGGCTAAGTGCAAAACGGTTATTACGAAAGAAAGCATGGGAGAATATTACGGAAGTTTATAGATATGGCAAATAAAATAACAAAGAGAAAAAAGACAACAGTAAGTTTAAAAAGCACAGTAAAAGAACAGGGATGATTTTTTACATCGTGAAGTCATGGAGAAAATGATTCATTATAGTAATATGTCGTGGGCAGAGGTAAAAGGCCAGACTCATGATGAAGGAAAATCTAAGCATCACCTGATTTCATTTGATAAGTTATCGAATGATGCATTTGACAGGTTTAAGGCAAGGCATTTAGATGGATATGAGGATTCCATATTTTCATTTGCACTGCAGAACCGACTTCGTGTAGTAGGGATTCGGGAGAAGGAGCATTTTCATGTATTGTGGTATGATCCGGATCACGAAATATGTCCATCAAAAAAGAGGCATACATAGCTAAATATGTTGTGAGTAGTGTTTGCTGGAACTATATTGTTGTAGATATGACATTTGGTTTGGACGGAGATTAGATAAGAGAGGTACGGATATGGCGCAGGTTAATATAGTTGAGGAAAAAATAGATTTTTTAAAACTGGTCAATCTGCTTGAAACAAGGCAGGAAGAGGTCATATATCTGGAAAAGAATGGGGAGGCTGTTGCACAGTTGACGTTAATTCCTAAAAAAGCATCCGGAAAGCGTATAGGTGTAGCAGAAGGAAAATTTAAAGTTCCGGATGAATTTGACTCATGGGACAAGGAGGTCGGGGAAATGTTTGGAGGGGAAATATGAGGATTCTGTTGGATACACATATTCTTCTCTGGACACTGTCCAATGACAGGCGGCTGCCAGAAAAAGCAAGAAAACTCATTGAGAACGAAGAAAATGAAATTTATTATAGCATCATTTCATTATGGGAAGTAGAAATAAAGCGTTTGATACATCCAGATGCGATGCCTGTTTCAGCAAAAGAGCTTTCAGAATATTGCGGGCAGGCAGAATTTCGCAAAGTATCAATAAAAGAAGAACATATTTTTGCAATGGAAGGCCTGAAACGCAGCGCGGGGACGCCGCCGCACAAAGACCCGTTTGACAGAATGCTGATCTGTCAGGCCATAACAGAAAATATGATTTTTATTACGCACGACTCTCTTATTCCGGGATATGATGAAAAATGTATTTTAGCTGTATAATCATAGATTGATCATGGCAAAACCGTCGGAAATACCTGAGTGTCTGATACATAAAATTGTGGTGAAAAGCGCTCGCAAGCTAGAAAATTCCCTGAGTAGGCAACACACAGGCAACAAAAAAGCCGGAAAGCCTTGAAAATGCAGTGGTTGCCGTTTCCGTGGAGGAAGCAGTGAATGCTGGGAAGTTCTAAACAGGCTTTGTAAATGAACAGGCCGGAAGGCTTTGAAATACCGCAATCTCAAAGGGTTACGGTTAGAGGGAAGTAATTTCAGATTAGGCGGTATAGCCCCGATTACAAGGGCTGTACCGTCTTTTCGATTTCCTATGCGCCTTGCCGTTTTGGTTGCGTGGCAGAAAGGAAATCCTTGCAGATAAAGTGAGCCGTACAGCTTCCCGTATTGTTCTTGTACTTTGCACAGCGGTAATGGTCTTGTGAGCCGTTGAAATTGTTACAGGTAGCGAAATGTAGCTTACTTTCACAGTCTGCACTTCAATATACTAAGACGGAAAACACTCCCTGTCTGCTTTTGTGGGGCGGCGTTTGTTTGTCCTTAGCTCCTGCACCCGTTCAAAACAGCGTCCACCACAATCGCTTTATGGGTATTGAAGAAGATAGCCTGCTGTTTCTTTGTAGTTGGAATCCGCTTTTTCAGCTTGTGGGATTTGGAGTAGCTTTTGAAGTTCACTGTATGCCGACAGTAGTCCATGCGCTCCAAAATACCGACAATGGCGCTATCCCTTTAATCGTAGAGATTTTCGGGAAATAATATGGTTTCAGAGTATGTCTGTTCAGTTCTATCAGTTAGCTAAAATACTTCCTATAATGTAACGAGTGATTTCCTGACTGGGGGTGTTCGGCATTGCTAAATCAAGCTCCCTACTTGACAACAGCTGTCAATCGTGCTATTATATTGATTGCGAATATATATTGCGAATATTCGCAAATAAAATTATACAGAAAGGAGAAGTAAAACTATGCCGTCAAAGCCAGTCCTTTCGGACGCTGATAAAAAAGCAATCCGCAAAAAGCTGGAAGAACTATGCGAGGAATGTTGGATAGCGCAAGGGTACAAAAAGACAAGCATTAAGAATCTATGCGATAAGGCAGTTATATCTATCGGTACTTTTTATACGCTCTACCCGACAAAGGAAGATTTATTCCTTGAAACAATCACAGACATACAAAGGAGGTTGACAGAAAAGATTATCGACATAAACAGGAACAGCCGGACGAAAGAGGGCTTTGCACAGTCCATGAAAAGGCTTTTTCGGGAATACGACAGCAAGCCGTTCCTCTACAATGTCAATACGCCGGATTTTCAGTCTTTTGTGACAAAGCTGCCGGAAGAAACGATTAAGAAAATCAAGTTTGACAGTTTCGATTTTTTCAGACAGGTTATCCATGCCGCAGACCTCAATCTGAAAATGGAGGAAGCACAGGCGTATGGAATTTTGAGTGCGCTGCTGTCAACAATCAATGCAAAAGAAACGCTTTCCGTCACTTGTGATTATTTCGCTGTTTTTGATTTTATGGTGGATAGCCTTGTGGCAGATATTTTTGAGTAAAGGAGATTTTTATGACAGAATTTGAGTACAAAACGATAGTAATTGACAGCAAGGAAACAGAACATTCCGAAAAGTCGCTGTCTGATAAACTGAATCATTACGGTAAGGACGGTTGGGAGCTGGTTACTTGTTTTGCCTATCCGTGTATAGGCAGCTCCCAATATTCTCTTATCGGAATCGCACAGAAAGCAACTCTGATATTCAAAAGGCGGCTATGCCCCAAAAAGGGGGCGGGCGAATGACAAATGCGGTTGAAGTCCGGCATTTATCAAAATCCATAGAGGGCAGCCCCATACTGAATGATATTTGCATGAATGTAAGGCAAGGGGAAGTATACGGATTTCTGGGCGCAAACGGCGCAGGAAAAACTTCGCTGATGAAAACACTGTACCACATCATTTTCCCCGATACAGGTACGGTATGTTTATTAGGCGAAACTCTCGACAAGGGGAACAATCCCGTTTTCTCCCGTATCGGCAGCATTATTGAAAGCCCTGTTTTTTACAGCCATTTAAGCGCATACGAGAACATGGAACTCCATTGCCGGTACATGGGCGCAGGCCACGAATGCTGCGCTTCGGAAAACATCATGGAAACGTTGTCAATGTTAGGGATTGCAGAAACAGGCAATAAAGCCGTAGGGAAATTCTCTTTGGGAATGAAACAGCGGCTTGCGCTTG
>CAJUBQ010000007.1 GCA_910584595.1 uncultured Eubacterium sp. | reverse complement strand
ATACTTATTTGGTTAAAATGAACAAAAGGTTGGATTTTTCAAACACGCTCTAGGACGTAACATACGCAAGGTTTTTCCCTTTGCCCAAAATATTTAGAAGGAAACGGCAATCAGCCATATTGTAACCGCCAATTTTTCATCAAACAGTGAAAAATTTCATGGATGGAAAGTCTTTTCACATTCAATGCAGGTCGGCTTCTTTTTCAGATACACTGCGGCTGTAGGTCATAAATGACAGAATTAGACCTTGAATTCCAAATAAGTCAAGATTTTGATATCCGCTTACATATGGAAACAAGTATTTACATGCCAACTGTCGCAGAGGATGATCACTTTTTTCTTGTTGTTGAATTTCGGCACCACCTAGCGGGTCATGGATGTGGCAAGTTCCAGCTTTGATTTCTTTTTCGGACAATGCAGTATCTAGGCGGGTTGAAAGGCAATGGATCCTGTTTTTATCCCTGCTGGAACATAGAGTATATGATTACGAAGCAATGTCCGTTTAGATAATTGAAACCATTGTGCGTAGCATAGTCAAAAGCTTTGAAATATTCTTAAATTTTTGTTGAACTTTAGGACAATTGTGTCATCAATAAACAGAAAAACAGGCTGTGAAGTGAGGTTTTCCGGTATGAGTTTTAAAGCCATGCCAACTGAGACATTCATAAATGAATAATCAGCTTTTGCATAGGAGTATGCACAGTAAAAAGCATTTAGGGACTTTTCTGTAATTCCTGATAAAACATGCTTGCATAATGAGCGGATGTAATCTGGAGACTCCATAGCCAATATGGTAAAACCAATAAAAACAGGGTTCGATAGCCAGAGCGAAAAAGTTATAAAATAAATATAAAAATAACGGTACAGTCTGTCAATCAGGTTATTTTCGTTGTATAATAAGTCTGACGTACAAGACCACTCTCTTTCGTATAGATTTATGTGTAAACTTATTATACATTACACCACTTTACCACTTTATAAATGATGTCCCTGTTTCTGAGTTTCTGAACCAGCTGTTTTAAGACATTTATTAAGGCATTTGATTTTATGCTGGTTTCGGCTTTTTCTACGAAAATGGCATAAAATACCTGCTGGCGAATCTGTTCGCTTAGCGCAAACCGAAACTCCTGCACGCTTTCTGTCTGATATTTAAAAAACGCCTCGTCCTGATATGGCAGCAGCTTCATCGCACAGTATGAAATGTTAATCAGATTGACCAGCATTTCAATCCCTTTGCGGCTGCGGACCATGTAACTGCACAGTGACCAGAAAGTTTTCTGTTCGTAATAACTAACTTCTATCGGCCATCGAAATGCATACAGCATCAGGGGGATAAACTGCATCCGGCCGTTCCCTGTCTGGTTCAGCGGGGATTTCTCCTGCCATGCGCAGAATATCTGAAGCTGTTCCGGGAAGACTGTGCTGAAAAACAGGCGCCTGCCGCCATTTTTCTTGTCCGCAGATGTCACATATGCCAGGACTGTCCTTCTGCCAAAGATGTTAGTAAGGACATGGCGTGCAGCCATATAGTAATCACCGATTTTTTCATCAGACAGCGTAAAATCATCATGGATAGAAAGCCTTTTTCCATGCGATGCTGGCCGTCCCCTTTTCCCCGTCCGCTGTGGCGGCAGGTCATAAATGACAGAATCAGACCTGGCATTTCCTATCATGTCAAGGTTTTCGTATTCGTCTATGATGGAAACAAGGTTTTTCTTTACATACCAGCTGTCGCAGAGGATGATGACATTTTTCTTTTCATGGAATACAGGCATAACATGCCGTATCATGGATGCAGCCAGTTCCAGCTTGGATTCCTTTTTCTGCCACATGCGGTATCCAAGCGGGACGGACAGGTAGTGGATCCTGCCTTTGTTCCATACAGGGACACAGACCATTACACTTACGAAGCAGTGACCGTTCAGATAATTTGAACCGTTATGCGCAGCATGGTCAAAAAGCTTTGAAACATCCTCGAATTTTTTGCCAAATTTCGAAATCATTGTGTCATCAATGCACAGAAACACAGGCTGTGACTGTAGTTTTTCTGGTATGAGATTCAGGGCCATGTCCGCAGTGGCATTCATGAATCTGGAATAATCCGCCTTTGCATAGGAACATGCATAATAAAATGCATTCAGGGATTTTTTCGTAATCCCTGCTAAAAAATGTCTGTACAAGGAACGGATGGAGGCCGCTGACTCCATAGCAAGTATAGATAATGCCAGCAGAAACAGGGTTTCAATAGTCGGTGCGGAAAAAGTTTTAAAATAAATATAAAAATAACGGTACAGTCTACCAATTAGATTATTTTCGTTGTATAATAAGTCTGACGTACAAGGTCGCTCTCTTTCGTATAGTTTTGTTGGCAAACTTATTATACACAAGAAAGTGCCTTGTGCGTTATTTTATATTCAAAAAGTTGTAAAGTGGTGAACAAAGTATTGATATCAATAGAGATCTGTTTGTTTTTTATTTTTAGTATACTTAATTTTTTGTTGTGAGAAAAACGGACATAGAGAGAAGAGATATGTAAAATAAGGAAATAAATAATTGAGTCTAAAGATTTACAATCAAGATGCCGATATGATATAATAAATTTAATTCTGAAATTCATGGATGAAAGCTGATATGCAGGATGCATACATAAGAATAAAGGTGATATAAAGCAAAAGAGTTCATGGAAGATATTTTCATGAACTTTTTATTTTGATTAATTTTAGTATGGTCTTTAATAATTATACAATTGGAGAAAATAGATGACATTATATGAAGGCATTAAAAATACTAGTGAAAAGTTGTCTTTAATAGGATTAGGATATGTTGGAATGCCAATAGCAGTAGAATTTGCAAAAAAAGGTATCAAGGTTATTGGTTATGATAAGAATTCTGATAAAATACAAGTTTATAAATCAGGAATTGATCCAACAGGGGAAGTTGGCGATGATGAAATCAAAAAGACTACTATTGAATTTACGTCTGATGAATTACGACTTCGAGAAGCAAAATTTCACATTGTTGCCGTTCCTACGCCAGTAAATGCAGACCATAGTCCGGATTTGACAGCAGTGAAGGAAGCAAGTTGCATTTTGGGTAAAAATCTTATGAAGGGATCTATTGTAGTTTTTGAATCAACTGTTTATCCGGGAGTTACAGAAGAGATTTGTATACCAATTCTAGAGAAACAATCTGGACTTTGGTGCGGAAAAGATTTTAAAGTTGGCTATTCTCCTGAACGTATAAATCCTGGTGACAAGATTCATTGTTTGAATAATATAACTAAAGTTGTATCTGGCATAGATGAAGCGGCCTTAGATACTATTGCAAAAGTGTACGAAATTGTTGTTAAAGCAGGTGTATACAGAGCAAAATCTATAAGGGTTGCGGAAGCAGCTAAAGTTATTGAAAATAGCCAGAGGGATATTAATATAGCTTTTATGAACGAATTGTCTATTATTTTTGATAAATTAGGAATAGATACGCTGGCTGTGTTAGAGGCAGCAGAAACAAAATGGAATTTTCTTAAATTTCGTCCAGGGCTTGTAGGTGGGCATTGTATAGGCGTTGATCCGTATTATTTAACGTATAAGGCAGAGGAAATGGGTTATCACAGCCAAGTAATTTTATCAGGAAGACGAATCAATGATAATATGGGAAAATATGTGGCAGAACAAGTTGTTAAAAGATTAATTGCAGTGAAAAAGTCTGTTCATGATGCAAGGGTAGGAATTTTAGGATTTACGTTTAAGGAAAATTGTCCGGATATTCGTAATACTAAAATTTTTGATATTGTTAAAGAATTAAAAGAATATGGAATTGAGCCAATGATTACGGATCCGGTTGCAAATGTAATTGAGGCTGAAAGATTATATGGGATTACATTTTATGAAATAAGAGATATTGTAGAATGTGATGCGATTATACTTGCTGTTGCTCATAGTGTTTATATGAAGCTTTCGATGTCTCAGATAAATGGAATGTTTAAAATGGACAGTATGAAAGTATTGGCTGATCTTAAAGGGATATTAAATAAAGCAGAGTATGAATCTGCTGGATATAGTTATTGGAGATTATGAAAAATCTGATATTTACGAAAGACAGTGATTGTATGCAATATAAAGATATAATGTTTAACAAAAATTCTGTATTTTTGGTGACAGGTGGGGCAGGATTTATTGGTTCCAATTTATGCGAAGCTATTTTGAAATTGGGATATAAAGTTCGGTGTTTAGATAATCTTTCTACAGGAAAGCGATGTAATGTAGACTTGTTTAAAGAAAATTCCAGATATGAATTTATGGAAGGAAATATAACAGATCAAGAAGTTTGTATTAAAGCATGTGAGGGAGTAGATTATGTTTTGCATCAAGCCGCATGGGGAAGTGTGCCGCGTTCTATTGAAATGCCTGTTTATTATGGAAATGTTAACATTCAAGGTACTATAAATATGATGGAAGCAGCGCGTCTTAAAAATGTAAAGAAGTTTGTATATGCTTCTAGTTCTTCAGTGTATGGGGACTGTTCTATGCTGCCTAAGAAGGAAGGACATGAAGGAAAAACATTATCACCTTATGCGTTAACGAAATTTGTAGATGAGGAATTTGGAAAGCTTTATTATAGACTGTATGGATTAGATACTTTTGGACTCCGTTACTTTAATGTTTTTGGCAAAAGACAAGATTCAAATAGTGCGTATGCTGCTGTAATACCGAAGTTTATAAGACAGATTATAAATGGTGAACAACCAATTATATATGGGGATGGTATGCAGAGCAGAGATTTTACATATATTGAAAATGTAATCGAAGCTAATTTAAAAGCTTGTAATGGGAGCAGAGAAGCTGCTGGAGAAGTATATAATATAGCCTGTGGTGGTAAGGAACGGTTAATAGATGTTTATTATATTTTAACTTCTGCTTTAGATAAAAATGTTGAACCTATTTTTGCTCCTGAAAGATTAGGCGATATTAAACATAGTAATGCTGATATTAGTAAAGCTAGAATGTTACTTGATTACAATCCTGAATATAGTTTTGAAGAAGGAATAGGATTGACTATTGATTGGTATAAAGAAAATTTGTAGAGATGTGTGACTAGAATTGTTTATAGAATAAAGAAAAGGGGATTATCAGGTGAGTGAGAAGATTTTGGTGACTAAATCATCCATGCCACCATATGAAGAATATATAGAAGCAATCAGACCTCTGTGGGATTCACATTGGCTTACAAATATGGGAAAATATCATAGCGAATTGGAGGAGCGATTAAAGGTGTATTTAAATGTTCCAGAGTTATCGTTAATGGTAAATGGACATATGGCATTAGAAATGGCAATTCAGATGATGGCATTTCCAGAAGGAGCAGAAGTAATCACTACACCATTTACTTTTATTTCTACTACACATGCAATCGTTAGAAATCATTTGAAACCAATATTTTGTGATGTAAAGTTAAGTGATGGTACTATTGATGAAACAAAAATAGAAGATTTAATAACGGAACATACAGTAGCCATAGTACCAGTCCATGTATTTGGAAATATATGCAATATTGAAGAGATACAAAGAATTGCGGATAAATATGGATTAAAAGTGATATATGATGCAGCACATGCTTTTGGTGTAAAATATAAAAGAAATGGAATTGGAAATTATGGAGATGCAGCTGTTTTTAGCTTTCATGCAACTAAAGTTTTTAATACTATAGAGGGCGGTGCGGTTACTTTTAAAGAACATAAGTATTATGAAAAATTGTATAATCTCAAAAATTTTGGGATTCGTGGAGAGGAGCTTGTTGCAGAGGTTGGAGCGAATGCCAAAATGAATGAATTTTGTGCGATTATGGGTCTTTGCAATTTAGACCACATAGATAACTGTTTGCTAGAGAGAAAAAAGCGGTATGATTATTATAAAAATGCCTTTTCGCAAATAGAGGGAATAGGATTATTTGATGAAAATGCAGATGAAACAAGGAATTATGCGTATTTTCCTATATTAGTAGGAGAATCTTATGGTAGCAGTAGAGATGAAGTATATGAATTATTGAAAAATAATGGCATTTATTCAAGAAAATATTTTTATCCTTTGACAGCTGATCAAGCATGTTTTAGAAATAAGTATAAAAATGAAGCAATAGATAATGCCAGAAAATTATCATGTCAAGTATTAGTTATTCCAATGTACGAAGATTTGAATATAGAGAGTGTTAAACGTATTGTTAATATAATTAAAAAAAGAAAAAAGCAAATATATTGATTCAATTATTTATATTGAAATAAAAAGTGCATATATGAGTGTAGAAATAATTTTTGATGATTTAAAGAAGTGATTCAGAGTTATATTTTGTATGTAATAACAAGTTTTATATTTATTAGAAAGTGTTAAAAAGTCAGATTATAATCGTATTTAAATAATATATAATACTTCAAACTCTTTGGGAGGAAAAAGAATGTCTGCAAAATATAAGCCGCCATATGATGTAAAAAGAAGACCTTTACAAGAATTATTACCTTTGGAAAAACCGTTAGCTCTTTGTATTGATTTGAGCGATATATGTAATTTTAAATGTGATTTTTGTTTTCAAAAGTATAAGCAAATTCAAGGCGAAATAATGAACAAAGAACTTTTCGAAAAAATTGTAGGTGATATGGAAGAATTTAATGAACCATTTAAAACCGTTAATTTGTATAATTTAGGGGAACCACTGTTAAATCAAAATATTTCTTTGTTTATTAGAATGCTTAAAGAAAAAAAACTTGCTGAAGTAGTTCAGATCACGACCAATGGTAGTTTGCTTACCCAGAAATTGTCTAAAGCGCTAGTAGAGGCTGGATTGGATAGGATTACATTTTCTATATATGGTTTAAATGATGAAACATATAAAAATTTTTCATCTGCACAA
Organism: uncultured Eubacterium sp.; assembly: GCA_910584595.1. GTDB lineage: Bacteria > Bacillota > Clostridia > Lachnospirales > Lachnospiraceae > Eubacterium_J. The sequence continues at coordinate 84,590 of CAJUBQ010000007.1, read as the reverse complement.
ATTTCTTTTCAAGATATTAAAGAAAATATACAGTTTTTTTATAAGATCAGAGGAACATGTAAAGTACATGTTAAAATTGCTGGAAACTATTTTGATGAAGAACAAAAGAATATGTTTTTGGATATGTTTAATAATATATCAGATTCAATTTATATTGATAATGCAGTTAATTTGTGGCCGGGGCTGACTACTGTAGGAAAAAAAGGCAATGAACACATATATGGCACCTTAGATATCGAAAAACGAATTTGTCCACAACCATTTTATCAAATGATTATTCATAGCAATGGGTTGGTTTCTCCTTGCTGCGCAGATTATGATAGAAAAGTAATAGTGGGGGATATTAGGGAACAGAGTTTAAAAAAGATATGGAGCGGAAAGGAATACCAGAAACTAAGAAAAGATATTTTGCAAGAAAATTTACAAGAAAGAATAAGATGTAAAGAATGTAAATTTCCTTTGTTTGGTTCTACGGTAGATATTACACCATATAAAGATGAAATTTTAAAGAAATATAATTGATTCGATTAATAATTGTTTAAGAAAAAGTGCTTATAAATATAAAATAGAGGGAGAAAAATTGTAGTGACATTTACTCAATTTTAAAATTAAATTATGGAAAATACTAAGAAATGGACATCAAATGGAAGAGGAACATTAGAAGGAGAAAAATTCGATTACAGAAGGAAACAGTATTATGAATATATAGATTATTTGAAAAATACTAATTACGGAGACATATCTGAAGTGTTGGAACATTTTTCTACATATGTTGGTCATATGTCGTTAAATAGGGTATTAACAATATATGAATTATATAAGAAAACTATTGGGAAAGCAGGGCACATAGCTGATGTAGGAGTTTATAAGGGAGCCAGTTCGCTTTTATTTGCTAAACTAATAAAAATATTTGAATCCGAATCTCTGACAATGTGTCACGGATTTGATTGGTTTGAGGGAATGAATGAACTGGGTGATGTAGATTCAGGTTTTGTTTCAGAAGGAAGTTATAAAGTAGATTATGAGAGTATTAAGAAATTAGTGCAAAAACAAGGTTTTGATAATATTCTAAAAATTCATAAGCTGAATTTAATGACAGATTTGGGCAAGTTTTTTTCAGAAAATATCCATTTGAGATTCAAACTGGTGATGATGGATGTAGGCGTTTACGATATAATGAAAATAGCGATTCCATTTTTTTGGGAAAGACTTAATAAGGGTGGGATTATGATTTTTGATCAGTATGCATGTCAATTTGCGCCGGGAGAAACGTTAGCAATTCATGAACTTTTGCCTGATGTTGAAGTGCGTACAATTCCAAATTCATGGATGCCAGATTCTTATATAATTAAATAGTTGTAAAAGAGAAGAATTGTTTTGTTATTTTTGCTTGGAGGACTAAAGTAATTGTATCGGATATTGCATTTGTTTAAAATATCAATTTTTTTAGAAGAGTTTGTTAAATTAATAAATGAAAATATTAAAGAAAATTATCATGAATTTTGGATTTATGGAGATAAAAGTCAAACCATTTTATATCGGGAATTATTATCATATGATAATGTTAAATATATTCATAATATTGTTAATAAACTTGAGCTTGATAAGATTAATAAATTCGATAGAATTTTTTATCATGGTGTTTTTGAACAAGATATTATAGATGTCTTTTTTCGTAATAGAAGATTATTAAGAAAAGTTTATTTATACTTTTGGGGAGGCGATAAATTTTTGCATGGAAGTTCATATGAGAGATTTAAGAAAAAAAATGTTGTAAGGAATGCTCGTGCAGTAATTAATATTTTACCAGAAGAAATTCGATTTATGAATAGCAATTATAATATAAAGGGAATGCGATATTGTGCAATGTATGGACCTCATACTATTCTTGAACATTGTAGTAAATTTAAAAATATTTCGCAAGAAACAAAAGATTATATTGCAATCCAAATTGGAAATTCTTCAGACGTGTCTAATAATCATGAGTTTTTAATGAATAAGATATCGAAATATAAAAATGAAAATATTAAGGTTTTTGTTCCATTGTTAAATGGAGATAAAAAATATGTAAATAGAATTATCTGTATGGGCAAAGAGTTATTTGGAGATAAGTTTTTTGCGATAACAGATTATATGGATGCGGACAACTATCATCATTTTTTGTCTGAAATGGATATAGCGCTTTTTGGAATTAAAAGGCAGCAGGCGTTAGGCAATATAATAGCATTATTGTATTTAGGAAAGAAAGTTTTTTTAAGAGAAAATTCTATTGTAGAACATTATTTTAGAAAAATGTGTCACTGTAATACAGAAATTGTAGAAAAAATAGATGAAATGGATTTTAAAGAATTTGCAACATTTGCTTCTAATCAAGCATTAAAAAATGAAATAGTAATTTTTCAAAAATTTCAAAAAGAATCAGTTGTGAAAAGTTGGAATGAAATTTTTAATGACAATATATATGAAAGATGTTTTTATGCAAATAATGTTAGGTGAAACATATGAAAATTGGAATAATGCAACCATATTTTATGCCATATATAGGATATTGGCAATTAATTAATGCAGTAGACAGATTTGTAATTCTTGACGATGTAAAATATATTATGAGAGGATATATTAATAGAAATAGCATTTTATTAAATTCTGAACCATATAGATTTACTATTCCAATAGAGAAGGCTTCACAAAATAAGCTGATTAAAGAAACAAAAATAAAATTTACAAGTGAAAAAAGAAAAGATTTTTTGCTAACTCTTTATAATGCATATGGGAAGGCACCTTATTATGAGAGTGTGATATCATTGATCCAAGATATTATTAATAATTATGATACGGATTTGACTGGGTTTATTAGATATAGCATCGAAAAAATAGCAGAATATTTAAATATTAGTACAGATATATTACTTTCTTCTGAAATTGATAAAAATCAAATGTTAAAGGGAGAAAATAGAATTATTGAAATATGCAAAAAATTAGATGCAGATATTTATATCAATCCATGCGGTGGGAGAAAACTATATGATTTAAAAAATTTTGCAAAAGAACGAATACAGTTATTTTTTTTGGATACGAAAAGCGAATGTATAATCTATGACCAGGGGCGTAAAGATTTTGTGAATAATTTATCTATTATAGATATAATGATGTTTAATGATGTGAATACTATACAAAGATTTTTGACTCAATACAAACTTGGAATATAAGATTAATGATATGGGAATTAGGAGATTGCACATGTTTAAATGGAATAAAAAAGGAATGATTTTTTCGCCAAACGGACATTCAGAATGGATGTATAGTCATGCTCAATGTCCGTTTGCCTTTGATTTTGGAAGTTATATAAGAATATATTTTTCAACAAGAGAAGCATATAAAGATGGAATGAGTAGGGCATATGGTGGCTGGGTGGATGTTGATAGAAAAGATTTAAAAAGAATAATTAATATTGCAGATCAGCCTATGTTAGAGCTTGGAGATTTAGGTGAGTTCGACGAATTTGGCTCCATGCCAAACAGTATAGTGAAGGTTGGAGATGAATATTATTTATATTTTTGCGGATGGACTAGAGCTGTCAGTACACCTTATTGCTGGGAAATAGGATTAGCGAAAGGAACAGATGGTGCAATTTTTAAAAAAGTTGGAAAAGGGCCGATTGTAGGACCTACAATGGAAGAACCCTATTTGCATGCTTGCCCTCAGGTGTATAAATTGGATGAAATATGGCACATGTTTTATCTTTCAGGGCAAAAGTGGTTACAAGGTGAAGAAAAAATAGAATCTCAGTATTTGATCGTTCATGCAACGTCTTTAGACGGGATTCACTGGAATAGAGACCCAAAACCTATATTAGAGCCAAAGGTTGAATATGAGAGCCAGACAAGTGCAGCGATTGTCAATATAAACGATAAATATCATATGTTTTTTTGCTATAGGCATGGACTTGATTTCAGAAATACAATTGGGAGGGGTTATGCAATGGGTTATGCATATTCAGAAGACTTATTCATTTGGATAAGAGATGATTCTCAAGTGGGAATTGGTCTTTCTGAAAGTGGATGGGATAGTAAAATGATTGCATATCCACATGTAGCAAAAATCGATGATCGATATTACATGTTTTATTGTGGAAATGATTTTGGAAAAGATGGATTTGGTTATGCTGAATTGGAAATTATATAGTTTTCCTCATATTTGGAAAGAGTTTTATTAGGTGAGTTGGAATGAAAGTATCAGATTATATTATAAAAAAATTAATTGATTTTGGTATAGATACAGTGTTTGGATATACTGGAGGAAGTATAGCTGATATTATAGATTCGATAGGAAAATTTCCAAATATGAATTATGTACAATCATATCATGAACAGGCATCAGCTTTTTCAGCAAATGCATATGCACAGATTACAGGAAATATAGGAGTAGTAGTATCTTCAAGTGGTCCAGGCGCTATAAATTTAATAAATGGCATAGCGAATGCATATTATGATTCCATTCCATGTGTATTTATAACCGGAAATGTGCATTCTTGTGCAAGAAAAGCATCTCCCCAAATTAGGCAGAATGCTTTTCAGGAAACAGATATTGTTGAAATGGTCAAGTCTATTACAAAGTATAGTGTTTATGTGCAAAATGAAAACGATATAAAATATATATTAGAGAAGGCGTTTTATATTGCAAATGATGCACGAAAAGGCCCCGTCTTAATAGATATACCATATGATGTTCAACGGAGAAATGTAAATTTAAAATTGTTAAAAGGCTTTCAGATCCAAAATGTTGAAAAAGATATTGAAATGCAAAAAGTTATGGCTGCATTAATGAATTCACGAAGGCCTTTATTTTTATTAGGAGGCGGATGTCATGGTGCCAAACAGATATTAAAAGATATGTTAAATACAGTTCCAATACCAGCAGTAGTGTCTATGAGAGGAATTGATTTGATTTCACATCAGGATCGTCATTATATTGGTTTTATTGGTACTTATGGAAATCTAATAGCTAATCTTGCAGTACGTTATAGTGATTTATTAATAGTCTTGGGTTCTAGATTAGATGAACGTCAAATGGGATATGAAAAAGAAAAATTTGCTCCATGTGCTAAAATTATCCAAGTAGATATAGATGAAAATGAACTTGGAAGAAAGACAGATAACTTGATTTCTATTTGTACAAGTATAGAAAATTTTATGACGCGATTTAGAAATGTGTTTGCTGATTATTCCTATTCATGTATTGAATGGCAGAATTTTTTAAATAAATGGCAGAAAAAAATATTTAAGAAAATGAATGACACAAAAGAAGTTAGTGCTAATAATTATGTTAGAAAGATTTCTAAATTATTTGATGAAGATGCGATTATATCCGTAGATGTCGGACAAAATCAGATTATTTGTGCACAGTCTGTAATGGTTTCTGGATCTAATAATTTTTTGTGTTCTGCTGGATTAGCATGTATGGGATATTCTTTACCAGCATCTATAGGAGCATATTATGCTTCAAGAAAACGGCAAATTATTTCTATTAATGGAGATGGCGGTATAATGATGAATATACAAGAACTGCAAACTATTCAGAGAGAAAAAATACCAATAAAAATTATTATTTTGAATAATAATTGCTTAGGATTAATTAGAGAATTGCAAGAAAATCTTTTTGAAGAACGATATTTTGCATCTATTTGTGGATATGCAGCGCCAAATTTCAGTAAAATAGCCCATGCGTTTGATTTGGATTATATAGAAATAGGTTTAGATAGTGATTTATCAAATTGTTGTTCATTATTAAAAAATTCCAGATCGGTTGTTTTTGAAATAAAATTACCATATGCTGTTTCTACGTTGGATAAATTAGAAAAAAAATTTTTAGAGCAGCAAGGTCGATGTTTCATCGAGAATTTTGAAAAACAGATGGAAAGGATCTAAATGAAAAAGTATACAGTATTAGTTTCAGGGGCTTCAGGGATTGTTGGATATGGGATATTGAAAACTTTGAGGAACTTAGAATGCAATTTAATAGGATTAACAATTTATAATACATCGCCAGCTAATTGCTTTGCGGATTCTGTTGAAATTGCGCCGTTATCTACAGATGAGCAGTACATACCATGGCTGATAAGCATACTAGTGAAATACAGGGTAGATATGGCTATTCCTGGTATTGAAAGCGATATGTCAATTTGGAATAAAAATCGGGAAATACTGAGTGAAACAGGAGCATTTATACTTCTTAATAATAGTAATTTAATTAATTTATGTTTAGACAAATGGGAATTTTATAAAAAAATGAAGATGAGTGGAAGCCCATATGTTATAGAATCTTCAATTAAACCGGATTTTAATCAATTTCCTACGCCTTTTATTTTAAAGCCTCGTTGTGGCTATGGATCAAAAGGATTGGTTAAAGTGAGAAGTGAACATGATTTTGAAAAGTACAAATTTCGTATTGGACAAAGTCTGTTAATGCAGCAATATGTTGGCAGGGATGATGAGGAATATACTATTTCAGCATTTTTTGATCGACATAGTAATATGAAATCGTATATTTCTTTAAAAAGAAAATTATCAAAGATGGGGTATACAGAAATAGCAGAGGTTGTTTGTTTGGAAAATATGGCTGGAATTATAGCTGAGCTAGCGGAAATATTTAAACCTGTGGGTCCCACAAATTTTCAATTTAGAAGACATGACGGAGGCTGGAAGCTATTAGAAATTAATCCAAGAATTTCATCTTCGACTTCCATCAAAGCAGCGTTTAATTATAATGAATCGCTAATGAGTATGGAATATTTTCTAGAAGAAAAAATTATTTCTCAACCTGAAATTAGGACTGGCAAAGTGATAAGATATATCGAGGATTATATTATATGATAGCAATAATATCTGATATTCATGGAAATTATGAAGCGCTAAAAAAAGTTTTAGAGATGATTGATGGGATGGAAATAACGGAAATATATTGTTTGGGAGATATAGTCGGTTATTATTCACAAGTCAATGAGTGTTGTAACGAACTTAGAGAACGAAATGTCAAATGTCTTATTGGAAATCACGACTGGTATATGATTTCTGGAACGAAATGCATGCGATCTCACTCGGTTAATGATTGTTTGGAATATCAAAGAAAAACAATATCGGATACGAACCTTAAATGGCTATCGGAACTGCCGGTCATAATTAATAAAGAAAAGGTATCAATGGTGCATGGTGGATGGATAAATCCATTAGATGAATATTTGGATGTTAGCAATAAAAAATATTTTGATGATATACAAGGAAGAATATTTATTTCTGGACATACGCATATCCAGAGAATTTATAAATATGGTAATAAGACATATGGTAATCCGGGTTCTGTTGGACAACCAAGAGATGGTGACAGTAGGGCAGCTTTTGCTACATTTGATGGAAATAGTTTTACTGGTTATAGAGTGGAATATGATATAGATAAAGTTGGAAGATTGATGAAACAAGCAGGATTTAGTTCATACTATTATGGTTGTTTATATGATGGAGCATCTAAGTTACATGTATGAAGGAAAAAGAAAATGATAAATACATTTTATTCAATATCTGAAGAAGTAAGTGCAAAGAATATATATATATATGGTATAAATAGGACTTCTGTTATGCTTTTTACGGAATTATCATTATGGGGAGGCAATGTAAGCGGATTTGTTGATGATGAGGAAGAAAGATTTGTTGGGGAATATTTTATGAATCGGCCTATATTGTGTGCGAATCAGATGAAAGATGAAAAGGAAAGCATTATTGTAATAGCAAATATATTGAAGAAAAATATGGTTGCGAATAAAATACAAGCAAACATTCCAATTTTTTATCGTGATGAAGTTATTGTGCCAAGGGAAGAATTAAGAAAGAAAGAAGTTGTCATTTATGGAATTGGCGCATATGGAGAAATTATGTATAAGCAGTGTTGTGAATATGGGATAAAAGTTAAGGCGGCTTGTGTATCTCAAAAAGGAAATGTAAGTTTGTGGAATGGTGTGCCTGTTTTAGATGTTAGTGAATTAAATGTTGAAGGTGATTATGACTTTGTTATAGCCACTGTACATTTATCATATTGCAAGCAGATGATGAAAAAGGTAAAAGATTATTGCGGAAATATTTATATATATAGTTATATTTCGCAACAAGCAGTTAACGAAGGAAGATTTTTTCAAATTATTGGCTATGCTGTAAAAATGAATAAAGAAATTTGGATATATGGAAAAAACAAGGAATTAAAAGATAAGTTAACAGAGGTTCTAACGAGATATTCAGTGGAGATACAGGGAGAAATAGATGACTTGTATAAATTTAGAAGTGATTTGATTAATGATAGTCTGGTAGTGATATCAGATAATGATGAGTATGAGGTTGAACAAGCGTGTAATATTTTAGATTCCTTGGGATTTTCCTTAGAAAAGTGGAATTACACATCATTAGCTTGTGAAACGGTTAGAAATGAAGGAAGTGTAAAAACAGCTCAGGATTTACTTTTAGGATGGTCTAAATTATCAAATAGAAATTATCCAGGATATATTGTGTATGGAAATGATAACATAGATAATATTAGAATAATGATACTTGGAAATTCTTGTTCAACAGAAGGAATTTATAGAACAGAATCGTGGGTAAAATTTTTTTATGAGAAATTAGTGCACGAAGGTTATAGTGTTACAATTTTTAATGGTTCGACATGTGGATACGGAAGCACAAGAGAACTACTGATGCTGCTCAGGGATGGAGCATATATGGGATTAGATTATGTGGTAAGTTTAACTGGTGCAAATAATTTCACGGATCATGGAGTAAAAAATTTCTTTTCCGGTGATTTAGGCAAGAGTTATTATGAGGGATGTGCTTATGGTGTTGATAGTAAAGAAAGTTTGTATGATTTTTGGCTGCGTAATATTACAATCATAAAAAATGTATCAGAATTGTATGGAGCAAAAAGTTTTTCTTTTTTACAGCCGTCACCAGTAAAAGAAGTGATGAGTTTAACAGAGACGACAATGTATGAAGTACAAGATGTTAAGAAAAATGTTTTAGAGTTTCGAAGAATGTCACTGAAAGAGAAAAAAAATTTATATACAAATATGATAGGTTTTTTTGATAAAGAAATAGATATGTATATTGATTTTTTTCACTATTCTAGCAGTGGAAATAAACTAATAGCTGAATTTATTTATAAAGAAATGACAAGAGGGGGTAAAATAACCAAAAATCCTTTAAATATGGATGTTTGAAATTTATTGTCTGTAAAATTGTTAATTAGGAGTAGATTGGTTAATGAAAAGAAGAGGGTTGTCACAATTATCAATTTATAAGATTCAAGAAAATCAAAGGTCTATTTCGTTTGATTTATTAAAGACTACTTATTTGAAAAAAGTATCAGAAATTGTGTACATTATTGAAAAAAACAAATTGAAAGGAATTATCTGTTTAGGAGATGTTTTACGCTGTATTGATGGCAAAGTAAATATTAACATAGATTTTAGTTTCGTTATTGGATTTGATGTAAACAAAGCAAATGAAATTTTTAGAAAGAATAGAAATATTAATCATATACCTATTACAAATGAGAAAGGTGAGTTGTTAGCTGATTATTCCAGATGGGAGGATGAATTTTTTAACGAGCGTAATCATATATGGTTTTCGAAAAAGAACTTGATTGAAAATATACTGGGACCATATAATATGATATACATAGTGACGCCTAATGATAAAGGAAATAGTAGTTATTTATTTTTGTTGCAATGTTTAGATCAATTTGGAATCAACTATATACATATAGAAAATAACGCGATAGGTAGCAGAATGGAAGAGAACAGTGTTGTCATTTTTTCTGATGAAGATGAAAGAAGGGCAATGCAGTGTTTTATGCAGATTACTTTGAATGTGGACGGAAGAATACTAAACTCACAGCATAGGCAAACATGGATTACTTATAAAATGTTGTTGAAACGAATAATACAGGCAAGAAATCAGAAAGTGTTAGGTAAATTTGAAAATGAAGATGAAAAAGCTTCTGTATTGTTTTCTAAGTTGATTAAAGATGGAATATGTTGTTTAGTATTATATGCAAATGCGAATGAAACAACGGAATATGCGCAAAAATTTAAGGAAATGTTAGCACAGAGATTGGAGAAACATCCGTGTTTACAAGAAGCTCCTTGGGTTACAGGAAAAGTAGCAGAGAAGTTTTGGGGGGAATTATATCAACTGGAGGATTATAAAAATGAAGTGGTTCAAAAGGAATTAGCAGAGGGATGGAGAAAAGGAAGATATCAGAATATTAGTGGAAAATACTGTAATGTTCAAAATGGAAGAAGAATAACCTGTTATCAGCCAAAAGATTATATAGGGACAATATATTTTTTGGGTCCATGTATTATGTTCGGAGCTTATGCGGAAGATCAATATACAATTGAAAGTTATTTACAGAAAATGCTTATGGAAAAGGGGGTTCCATATCGAGTAGAAAATTATGCATCACAGTTGCGCTTAGATTCAGAACTTGAAGATAGACTTATGGAAATAAAATATTTAAGTCCGAATGATATCATAATTTATTTATCCCAGGAAGGAGAAGTTAATGGAGCAAGGAATTATCCTTTGTGGAAAATATATGAAAGTCAACACGTACCAATAGATTGGGTAACAAATTGGTATATTCATTGTAATTATAGAATAAACCAAATATTAGCAAATAGTATTTTTGAGTTTTTACAGCCTTGCTTACGGCAACAGGAAATTATAAATGAGAATATTCATATTGATATTCGCAGTACAATGAAAGACTATGTATATTATAAATATTTAGAAAGATATTTTAATGGATTAGATTTAAATAGATATAAAACTATTGGTGCGATTGTTATGAATTGCAATCCATTTAGCAAGGGACATCGTTATTTAATAACACAGGCAAAATTGTATGTGGATTTTTTAATTGTATTTGTTGTTGAAGAGGATGCATCTTTTTTTTCTTTTGAGGAAAGGTATAAGATGGTGATGGATGGAACAAGTGATATTAAAGATATAATGGTAGTTCCGAGCGGAGAGTTTATTCTTTCTAAAAATACTTTCCAGGAGTATTTTACAAAGATAGAGACAGAATTGATTCGATTAAATGCAAAGTATGATATAAATGTGTTTGCAGACTATATAGCTGAGCCTCTCCATATTACACATCGTTTTGCTGGAGAAGAACCAAATGATAAGATAACAAGTATATATAATCAAGCAATGGAAGAAATATTACCACAAAAAGGAATTAATTTTGTGGAAATTCCAAGATTAAAGGTTCTAGATAAGATTGTAAGTGCATCTGCAGTACGGGAGTGTCTGAAATATGGAGATTATAGTAAAGCAGCTGCTTTGCTTCCAGATACAACTATTTCTTTTTTGTTGAAGTGATTTTCCGAAAAATATTTATAAGGGGATCAAAAGGAGAATAGAAAAATGCAAGATTATTATGGTGTATTTCCATGGAGTACAAATTGGTGTATTGAAGAAAATAAGGCTTGGTTTGTTTTAGGAATGCAAAAAATACTATGTTGTCTGGATCTAAATGCAGGTACATGTGAATCAGTAATTTATATTCCTGATACGTTTTCCTCAACATACAGGTTTATTACAGGTTGTGTTATATGTGATAATGATATATATTGTATACCGGACAATGGAAGAAATATTTGGATATATAGTAAAGATGATTGTAGATTTACAAATATAGAAGTTATTAACCCTTATAAATTACGTTTGGAAATATATGATTATTGGAAATATGAAGGAAAGATATTTGCAGTTTCAATAGGATTAAAGCAAATCATAGAAATAAATACAAAAGAAAAAAGAATAGATAACTATTATGAAATTTGTAATGAAGATAGTGTAGCAAGAAGTGTTAAAGTTGGTGAAATGATATACACATTATCATTAACGTCAGCTAGGATATATGAATTTAATTTAATATCAAAAAGTATAGTTGAAAGTTCACTTCCCAAAGTAGATAAAATATTTAACACCATATGTTTTAATGGAGAAGAGGTTTGGTTAAGTGGATTTTATAAGGAAATATATGTGTGGAATAAGGAGAAAAATATCGTTCGGATATTGGATCATTTTCCGAAAAATTTTGGAGTATATAATTTTGAAGAAGATACAGATGGTAAAGTCAATTGTACAATGAATCCTTATCAATTACCTGCTTTTTTATATACGATTTTAGTTGATAAATATATCTGGTTTGTGCCATTTCAAACAAACCAGATTATATATGCGGATATAAAATCTTATCAATTGTATGAATTTAAAATAGAAGAAGAAATAGAAAATAAAGAAAGTCTTTTAAACAGAATTAATTTTAGATCAAAATATTCATTAGAATATATTAAAGACAATCGATATATAGGGCTTTTTTCTTTTAAAAACAATTGTATTTTGGAAATAGATACAGTAGAGTTAAAATATAAATGGTGTAATTATCGTTTTGACAAAAATTGTTTAGAACAATATTTGAAATTGTTGAACTATACATTACATGAAGGTGATGTGTTTGAAAGAGAAATTTATAGCAAACTAATGTTATTTAAAAAACAGGACAAGTATGATAAAAATAAAAGGTGTATAGGATGTGATATTTATAACGAGACCGTTCGGAATATCATGTAAGATTAATTAATAAAATACAATGCTTAAAAGAGAGGGGAAGGCAGATTTATGAAATATGCACTGATTGGATGTGGACGTATTTCGCCAAACCATATTGCTGCAGCGCAAAATAATAAATTGGATATTGTTGCAATATGTGATATTGAGCCATCATGTATGGTGGACAAAGCGCTCAAGTTTAAATTAAGCAACTCTATTAACAGGTATACTGATTACAGAGATATGATACAAAAAGAAAAGCCTGAACTTGTTGCAATATGTACGGAAAGTGGAAAACATGCAGAGATTGCTTTATATTGTATAAAGAATGGTTGCAATTGTATAATAGAGAAGCCAATTGCATTATCTATTGCAGATGCGGATGCTATTATTTCCGAATCCATAAAGTATCATGTTAAGGTTTGTGCGTGTCATCAAAACAGGTTTAATAAATCAGTTCAGGTCATTAGAGAAGCGATAGATATGAATCGTTTTGGAAGATTGTTTTACGGTACTGCACATATAAGGTGGAGTAGAGATCGTGAATACTTTGATAGGGCTCCATGGAGAGGTACGTGGAAGCAAGATGGTGGGGCATTGATGAATCAGTGTATTCATAATATTGATCTTCTCAGATGGATGATGGGGAATGAGGTAGATGAAGTAATTGGAATGACGGATAGACTTAACCATAGTTATATTGAAGCAGAAGATATGGGAATAGCTCTTATTAAATTTAAAAATGGAAGTTATGGTATCGTTGAGGGGACTACTGATATATATCCACAAAATTTGGAAGAAACACTTTATATATTTGGAGAAAAAGGTACGGTTAAGGCAGGAGGACAGTCTGTAAATGTAATTGAAGAGTGGCGTTTTTCTGATATGCTTGATGATCCTAATGAAATAAAAGCAAAATTTCATGAGACACCACCTAATGTATATGGTTATGGCCATACGCCGTTATATGCAGATGTTATTAATGCGATACATCAGGATAGGCAACCTTATGTGAATGCAATGGATGGAAAGCGTGCTTTGGAACTTGTGCTTGCTATCTATAAATCAGCAGCAGAGGGCTGCAGTGTAAAATTTCCTTTTGAAAAAGGAGCAACAATTGATTTTCGAGGTAGGTTTAATTAATGTCATATTTTGTACATGAAAGCAGTTATGTAGATGATGGAGTATTTATAGGTGATGGCACAAAAATATGGCATTTCTGTCATGTCCAGATGGGTGCATCTATAGGTTCAGAGTGTTCTTTAGGCCAAAATGTAAACATTTCCAATAATGTAAAAATTGGCAATGGGGTAAAGATTCAAAATAATGTTTCCTTATATGAAGGTGTAATAATTGAAAACAATGTGTTTTTAGGCCCATCCTGTGTTTTTACAAATGATTTAACACCTAGAGCGTTATATCCAAAGGGAAGAAATAATTATTTGAGTACTTTGATTAAAGAAGGAGCTAGTGTAGGAGCAAATGCAACAATTGTCTGTGGTATTACAATAGGGAAATATGCTATGATAGCGGCTGGAAGTGTTATAACAAAAGATGTGCCAGATTATAGTTTGATGATTGGGATTCCAGCAAGAGTTGTTGGTAGAGTTGATGAAAAAGGAAACATTATTGAAAGATTTTAGATTATAAGGAAAAGCAGATGGAATTGAAAGGTATCAAACAACAGTACAAAATTCATAAAACTGAAATTGATTCGGCCATTTGGGATGTTTTAGATAATGCAGATTTTATAAATGGAAGTCAGGTCAAACAGATTGAAACAAAACTGGCCGAATATGTAAATATAAAACATTGCATTACATGTGCAAATGGAACAGACGCTTTGCAGATTGCTCTTATGACTTGGAATATAGGAAAAGGTGATGCAGTATTTGTGCCAGATTTTACCTTTTTTTCAAGTGGAGAGGTGGTTTTGCTTCAGGGAGCTACACCTATATTTGTAGATATAGATGAAAAAACATATAATATTAGTTCTGAGAGTCTTGAACGAGCAATACAGTATGTGATAGAAAAAACAGATTTAAAACCAAGAGTAGTTGTTGCGGTTGATTTATTTGGGATGCCGTTTGATTTCGAGCAAATTAAACAGCTGGCAGATAAATACAATCTTTTTATACTGGAAGATGCTGCACAGGGGTTTGGTAGCAGAATTGGACAGAAAAAGGCATGTAGTTTTGGGGATATTTCCACAACTTCTTTTTTCCCAGCGAAGCCATTGGGATGTTATGGAGATGGTGGAGCTATTTTTACTGACAATGACGAATGGGCTGAATTAATACGCTCCTATTGTGTGCATGGAAAAGGAAATGATAAATACGATAATGTTCGTGTAGGTATGAATTCAAGACTTGATACCTTACAAGCGGCAGTTTTATTGGAAAAATTAAAGTTTTTTGATGAGGAAATCAGGAAATGCAATCAAGTGGCAGAAGAGTATTCGAAACAATTACATGGAAAAGTGAAAATACCTGTTGTTAAAGAGGGAATTGTTTCAAGTTGGGCACAGTATACAATATGTTTTAAAAGCAAAAAAGAACGTGAAAATGCAGCTGAAATTTTAAAACAAAAAAGTGTGCCGACTGCAATTTATTATAAAAAGCCTATGCATTTGCAGAAAGCTTTTCGAGAATATAGATTTATGGATTTGAATTTTGATATTACCGAAAAAATATGTGATGGGTGTTTATCATTGCCAATGCATTCTTATCTAGAACAGGAAGATATTGAATATATAGTAAATATAATAAAAAAAGAATTGTAAAAGAGGAAATATTCATGAAATTTACGTTAGATGCGTATGTGGATTTGCTGGATGTATTAGTAGAACAAGGTTATCAAGTAACGAATTATCAGGATGAGAATAAGTATAATAAATGTGTAATTTTGAGGCATGATGTTGACTTTAATTTACAGCAAGCTTATTTAATGGCAGAAACTGAGCATAAACATGGAATTAGCAGTACATATTTCTTTTTAGCAACTAGTAATTTTTATAATGTATATTCTGAAAATAATAGAAAGATAATTCATGAATTGTGCGATATGGGACATTTTATTGGACTTCATTTTGATGAGACGGCATATCCAAATGACATAGGAAGTGTTTATAAAATAAAACAGCATATAAGTAAAGAACTAAATGTTCTTGAAGAAATCTTAAATATAAATATTAATGTTGTTTCGTACCACAGACCGTCGCAAGCGATTTTAGAAGCAAACATAGGTATACCTAATGTAATAAACTCTTATGGAAATTATTTTTTCAGACAGTATAAATATCTGTCAGATTCCAGAATGTGCTGGAGGGAGCCGGTATTAGATATTATAAGAAGAAAAATATATCCTAAGTTACATATTTTGGTGCATCCATTTTGGTATTACAATGAAGAAAAGAGTATAAAAGACATATTGACTGATTTTCTAAATAAAGCAGCTTTAGATAGATATGTTAACATAAATGATAATTTTACAAACTTGAATGAAATTATATCGTGGGAGGAGCATTAAATATGGTGGTTGCTATTCATCAACCGCACTACTTTCCCTGGTTGGGGTATTTGGCAAAAATGGCAAGTGTGGATGAGTTTATATTTATGGATAACGTACAACTTGAAAAAAGATCATATATGCTTAGAAATCGAATTATAGATCCAGATGGGCAGATTAGGTATTTGAATATTACGTGTGAAAAACGCAATCATTATGAGAAAGAATACAGAAATATTGAAACAAAAGATTTTGAAGTTTGGACAAGCAAACAAAAGGGAACAATTATCAGAGCTTATAAAAGATGTAAATACTTTGATGAAATATGGGATGTAATTTCCCCTATTTTTAATGAAAGACATCGTTTGCTTTGCGATGTTACTATACATAGTATTAATATATTAAGAGAAATCTTCTGTATCAATACACCTTTGAAATTACAAAGTAATATAAATTTAGAAAGTGGGTTAAAAAAAGGAAGTCTTATTTTAGGCATTTGTAAAGCAGTTGGTGCAGATATATATTTTGCGGGAAAAGGCGCTAGTATGCAGTATTTAAATGCTCAGGAGTGCGAGAATGAAGGAATACATATAGTTTATCAAGACTATTGCCATCCGATATATAATCAAATTGGAAACCATCCATTTGTATCAGGATTGTCAACACTTGACTTGTTATTTAATAAAGGAATTGAGCAATCTAAGAAAATATTTTGGGAATCTATAAATGTTCAGAGAAAGGAAAAAATTACTAATGTGGGATGACTTTGAAAATTCAGTAAATGAAATGTTTCAGTTTGTAAATGGTAAAAAAGTAGTTTTATGGGGGTATGAACGAAGTGGATGGTTTATTGAGCATTTGTTTAAAAGATATAACAAACAGATCGAATATATTATTGATGATAGTTTTAATATAAGTTTTAAATTGCAAATATTCCGATCGTTTATACTTGAAAATATAGACAAAGAAACAGTTTCTGTTTTACTGACTTTTGCTGATGACGGAAAGGTAAGAGCTTTCTTAGAAAATTTGGGATATATCGAAGGAGTAAATTTTATATTTTTAAGAGATATTTTTTATCGCGGAGGCTCAGATCGAAAATTATCTTATTATGATTGGATGGAATATAAGTACGGCGTAGATATTATAGGTGCAAAGCAATCGGAACGGCCAAACGATGATTGCCAGATTTATGCAGCAGGAATCGATTATCCATTAATTGATGTTTTAGATAATTTTAGTTTTGGCGCAAAGGATGCAATATTTGATTTTGGATGCGGAAAAGGAAATATACTTTTATTATTTGGAAAAATGGGGATTTCTATGTGGGGGGGGGTAGAATATGATTCAGAATTATTTCAGATTGCAGTAGATAATTTAAAAAAATTTGGTTATTCTACGGATGGATTGATAAAAGGAGATGCTTCTTTTATAACGGAAGAATTGGATAAGTATAATTATTTCTTTATTCAAAATTCATTTGTACGAAAAACATTTGATAAAGTGATTCGAAATATTCAGGAAAGTTATGAAAGAAAGAAGAGGAAAATAATTTTAATTTATGCTGGAACGTTTTGCCATAATAATGTTTTATGCAATAGTAACTTTAAGCTATCTAAAATTATAGATACAGATTACTGGATTAGACAAGTTAACATATATATACTTGATGAACATAGAAGATAGTATTCTGGTGAAAGGAAAAGTGAAGTTATATGGATATATGGAAGGATTTTGATGAGTTTGTAAAAAATATGTTTTATTTTACGAATGGTAAGCGTACAGTGCTTTGGGGATATGATTTAAGTGGATTTTTTATACAACATTTGTTTTTAAGGGTGAATAGGAAAATAGAATATATTGTTGATGACAATTCAATAAATCCAAAGGTTTCTATTAGCAGATCTTGTGAGATAGAAGATATTTCTCCAGAAATTTATGCCGTAATATTGTCAGGAGAACGTGATCTAAAAAAAGAGGATTTTTTAGCAAGGAGAGGGTTTCAAGAGAATATACATTATATATATGCCAGAAAATTTTTGTATGAGAGTATAAACAGTCACGATATTTGGAAAGGAATCTCCTATTATGATTATCTTGAAAATAAGTTTCATGTAGATATTATTGAAAGAAAGTTTACAGACGAAATGGAAAATCCCAAAAAGGATGCATTAAATTATTCACCTGGTATGGGGTATCCTCTTATGGATGTATTAGACAATTTTATATTTACATGTAAGGATGCAGTGTTTGATTTTGGGTGTGGAAAGGGAGGCGCTTTGCTTCTTTTTCAAAGAAAAGGAATTCAAAAGATAGCAGGGGTTGAGTACGATAAACCATTATATGATATTTTGGTAAATAATTATAAAAAATTAAATGTATCTTGTGAAAATATTATAAATGGAGATGCCTCTTGTGTTAAGAAAGAGTTAGATGATTATAATTACTTTTTTATGTATAATCCATTTGAAGGAGATACGTTTCGTCAGGTTATAGATAACATTGAAGAAAGTTGGAGCAGAAAAAAAAGATGTATTACCTTTATTTATTCCGGTCCATACTGTCATCAATATGTAGTGGCACATAAGATGTTTCAGTTAACTAAGCAAATTTATACAGATTATTCTGTTCGAAATGTAAATGTATATAGGATAGATTAAATCTCTAAAGATATTTAGCAGAATTTTTAGGGAGGGGCAATGTGAAAAGAACAGTTATGCATATAGTTGGAAATAGGCCACAATTTATAAAACTTGCACCTGTTTCAAGAGAATTAAGGAAAAGAGGGTATAGAGAGATTATTGTTCATACAGGACAACATTTTGATGATAATATGTCTAGTATGTTTTTTCGACAATTAGACATTCCAGAACCAGATCAAAATCTACATGTATCTGGTGGCAGTCATTGTAAAATGACTGCAAAGATTATGATGAGATTAGAGGATGTGGTTATAAAGTATTATCCGCAGATAGTATTTGTGTATGGAGATACCAATTCTACATTAGCTGCAGCTCTGGTAGTACGTAAATTAAATATTCCAATTGTTCATGTAGAAGCAGGAATTAGAACCGGAGTATATGAAAATCCAGAAGAAGCAAATAGAATTTTTGTAGATCATGCCTCAGAATTACTATGTGCTCCAGATAAAAGATCCTTGGATAATTTAGTACAAGAAGGATTGGGAACAAAAAGCTATTTTACCGGGGATGTTATGTGTGATGCGTATTATAATTATAAAAATCAAGTTGATGCAAAGGCTTTAATTTCAAAGTATGGAATAAAAGAAAAAGAGTATATTCTTATGACATGGCATAGGCAGGAAAATACGTCAGATATTGAAAGAATGTGTCAGATACTTAGACTTGTAGAGAATATAAATAAAACAGTAATTTGTCCGATGCATCCAAGAACATACAGAAAACTCAAGGATTATAAATTATTAGGAAAAGCAAAAGAAATTAAGAATTTTCATATAATAGAACCGGTTGGTTACTTAGAGATGATAGCGTTGTCATCAAATAGTTGTTTAATTATAACTGATTCTGGAGGACTCTCAAAAGAATCATATTTTGCGGGTGTAAAGTGTTTATATATGCTTGACATAGATGTATGGGTGGACCTTGAAAGTATTGGGTGGATAAAGAAATTAACATGGAATAATGAAAATGATATAAGCATGATTCATGATATAATTAATTCACAGATGCAAGGAAATAGAAGCAATAATGGTATGTTTTACGGAGATGGACATGCTTCGGAAAAGATCGTTGATTTGACAGAAAAAACGATATTATTATGATAGCAAGTAGGATATGAGGTATAGAAATGAGTAAAAAACTTATATATATTTGTTCAAGAGAAGCAAAATTGAAAAAGTGTTCAAAGGGAGTTATTTCAAAAATTGAATTACAGAACAAACAGTTTAATTTAATCGGGTATAATACGTTGATACAGGCACCAAAACCGAAACATTTAGAAAAAATAGAGGTTATAAATCCGTTTCTATCATCTTTGAATTGGTCTAATATAAAATGCAAAGATCATATTGATGCAGTATATATAAGACTTGTAAGAATTGATTTTCCTTTTATTAAACTTTTGGCTAAAATTAGAAAGGAAAATAAAGATGTTAAGATATTATTTGAATTTCCTTCGTATCCATATAAAGGGGAATTGGTGTCAAATCAGGGAAAACTGATATACTACAAAGATCTATTTTATAGTGATTTTTTGAGGTTTTTTGTGGATCGTATAGTTTTAACAGTTCCCGGGTATCAAAAATTATTTGGTATAAAGGTATTATATGTTCCAAATGGCGTTGAATATGATAATAAGAAAGTAATGCCTAGGATTAATGATGATGGGGTCATACATCTGCTTGCAGTTGCGTCAATGAGTGTTTGGCATGGATATGATCGGATAATTAGAGGATTTGCTGAATACTATGCAGCAAAAAATGATGTCAAGATTGTTTTGCATTTAGCTGGTGTAGGTGCAGAATTAAAAAGGTACAAATATTTGGTTAAAAAACATCATCTTGAAAAATATGTGATTTTTGAAGGATTTTGTGAAGGAGAAAAATTAAACGAATTATATAAAAAGTGCCATATTGGTTTAGGTAGTTTAGGGGTACATCGTACATGGGATGGAAAGGTGATTAGTTCTTTAAAACTTAAGGAATATGCTTCTAAAGGATTGCCATTTGTTATAGAAGGCATTTGTGATATGGAAGATGATACTACCAGAAAATATATATTAAGAGTTCCAAGTGATGAGACGCCTATCAATATTAGTAAAATCATTGATTTCTGCAAAAGTGTATATGCAGAAAATAAAGCTATTAATAATATGATAAAAGAAGAATTTCGAAGATATTATGATATGGATAAATTATTTGAACCTGTAATAGATTTTTTGGATTCTTAAAATTAGAAGAGGAAAAAAATGATTAAAGTAATGGTTATATTTGGAACAAGACCGGAAGCAATAAAAATGTGTCCGGTAGTTAGAGAATTGGAGAAGAATGATGCAGTAGAAACGGTAGTATGTGTTACAGGGCAACATAAAGAAATGTTGCAGCAGGTTTTGGAGATCTTTCATGTTGTGCCCAAATATAACTTAGAAATTATGAAAATAGAACAGACTCTATCAGAGATTACAATTTCAATATTAAATGGAATTCAAGTAATATTGGATCGAGAAAATCCTGATCTTGTTCTAGTGCATGGCGATACGACAACAGCATATGTTTCAGCTCTAGCAAGTTTTTATAAGCAGATACCTGTAGGACATGTTGAAGCAGGATTACGGACGGGAGATATATATTCACCTTTTCCAGAAGAGTATAATAGGCAGTCGATAGATATTATTTCCAGATTTTTGTTTGCTCCGACTGAAGATGCAAAGATAAATTTGATTAGAGAAAATAAATCTTTAGATAGAATTTATGTGACAGGGAATACGGTGATAGATGCATTACATACTACTGTAGATAGTGATTATAGGCATGAATGTCTTAATTGGGCAGAGGGGAGCAGATTATTATTATTAACCGCACATCGAAGAGAGAATCTTGGCAATGCTATGCAAGGTATGTTTCGTGCTGTTCAAAGAATCGTAAACGACAACAAAGATATTAAGGTTATATATCCGGTTCATCCAAATCCTAAAGTCAGAGAAATGGCAATTGAATTTTTAGGGGGTAACGATAGAATAAGATTGATTGAACCATTAGATGTAATAGATTTTCATAATTTTATGTCTAGAAGCTTTTTCATTTTAACGGATAGCGGAGGAATACAGGAAGAAGCAGCCTTTTTTAGAAAACCGGTATTAGTCATGCGTAATACAACAGAAAGGACTGAAGGCATAAAAGCGGGAATACTTAAGCTAGTAGGGACAAGTGAAAATACAATTTACGATGAATGTCATATATTGTTACATAACGAGAAAGAATACAAGAGTATGATAAATGCTAAAAACCCATATGGAGATGGTAAAGCATCTAAAAAAATAGTTAATATTATTCTAAATGCAATATAGAATTACGAATTAAATTGGAGAGAAATAATGAAAAACAAAAAGATTTTGTTGCTATGGTATCAGCAAGAAGATAATTTTGGCGATATGCTGATTTACAAGACAACAAGAGAATATCTCGAGAGAATGGGTTACGATGCCGAATCACATGAAATAGGAGATTCTGAGGTTAAAATATCCCAGCATGCAAACAAGTGTGATTTTTTATTATTTGCGGGGGGTGGAATTATTGAAAGATATGTACCTCGGGTAATTCAGAATATAGAAAATTTAGTTCGTTTTTTACATGTGCCTTATGGAGTGATAGGAATTGGCATTGGAGATTTTGATTACAGGGAGAATGCAGAAGCGATAAGGTTTTGGGTAAATTGTGCTGAGTTTTTTTATGTGCGTGATGAGGAAACAAAGAATTACTTGAATGAATTATATGGTGGTGAGAAGGTTAAATTTAGTGGAGATGTAGTTTTTGCTAATAAACAAATAGCTCGAAACATTCATACAGGAAATGGAATAGGATTAAATCTTCGGGATATACCATATACAGATATACAGAAGGATTTTGATTGGATTATTATAGATCGAGCTTTAAATGAAGTTCAGTGCAATATATTGATTCCAGATTGCAATGATCAAACGGCTAATCTTCATTATGAATTTGACAATGTAAAGGAATTGGGAGATTATAAAATGTTAGTGCCGAATGTTAAAATTGATGAAACAATTTTAGCAATTCAAAATTGTAATATAATAATAGCTATGAGATTTCATGTAGTACTTGTAGCAGCGCTTTTGGGAGTGATTCCTGTTCCGATACTATATTGTCCGAAAGTGAGATATTTGGCTGAACAACTTGGTATCATGGAATTGGCGGTAGAATTGGGGAAATGGGAGAAAATACCTGAAAAAGTAGAGCTTGCTAAGAGAATGAGACATAAATATATAATGGATTTAACGAGCAATATAGTAAAATTGCAGACAAATGTTCAAGATATGTATAAAAATGTATTAAATAAATTGGAGGAGTTGCTATGATTTTTCTTTATCCATGGGAAGATTTTGAAAAAGATATTATATGTAAAAATGAAAGTTTTTATATCTATGGGGCAGGAAAAATATATGAAAAAATCATACATGCAGTTAATAAAAATGTTATTGCAGCTATTGATGAAAAATGTAATGAAAAAGAAACATATTATAATATTCCAGTGATTGCTCCAAAAAATATAAAAAAATTCAGTGATAAAGAAAAAATAATAATGCTATGTTGTTTGTATCCCGATGAGTATTATTATCAAAGAACAGTAGATATTAAAAATTATTTGAATTGCTTAAACATTTCTGAGAATATATATTTTTATACGTTGGATTATGAAAATATAATAAAAACAGGTGTCATTAAGTGGAAAAATAGAAAATTGTTAATTGATAATTTGCAATATCTTATAAATGACGTAGAGATTTCCAAGCATCTAGAAAATGCTTATAACTGTATAGATAATTTTTCAGCGGCATACTTAAAAAAATTGTATGAAGAACCAGCGTATTATATGATACAGGACAATCATATTTATTTCCCAGATTTTAATAATGGGTTAATTATACATGAGAACGGAAGAAAGAAGACGTTAAGAACTAAAAATGATAGTGAGTATAGCAATACTATTTGGATTTTTGGAGATTCAAGAGTGTCTGGTATGCTGATTGAAAACTGTTATACAATTTCCAGCATACTGCAGATGAAAATTGATAAAGGAGATTTGCAATATAGAGTTGAAAATTGTGGAATACCTGGCAGAGAAATTGAGAGAATGGTGCTGCAAATAAAGGAAACGCCGGTTGGTAAAGGAGATATGGTTATACTGGCGACAGGATTTTATGAATATGACGGGGATATACTTAAAAATGTTGCAGCATGGAATATATTTATAAACGAGGCTTATGATTTTTGCAAGGGTATTGAAAGTAGCTTTCTATATGTAAATCTGCCTACTTTGCTTGAAATGAACGATTTGACAGATGAGGAAATAGAAATATTAGAAATTTTTAATACAACAGAATTTACGGAATATTCAAGAGAAAAAATAGACAAATGTAATGAGATAATAAGTTATTTTTGTTTGAATCATGGGATAGCATATAAAAATTTTGCAGATTATTTTCAAGTGAGAAAAAGATATGGAACTTGTTTTATTAATCTTCATCACTATGGACCTAATGGAAATCAGCTTATTGCAGATAAAATATTTGAATATATAACAATTAATCTTCTTTTAAAGAGTGTTGATAAAGATGCAGTGGGAGAAATGGTTTCAGCTAGAAAAAAAATTTTAGAAATGAAAAAGAAAGAAATGAATAATGATGAAGAGATTAATCATTTTATAGAAGAGATTAAGAAAAAAATACCTTGGGATATAAATATAGGAAAAACAGGATGTATAGTTATGAATGCGAATCCGTTTACGGTAGGACATGAGTATTTAGTAAAAAAGAGCATTCAGAGTGTTGATCATCTGATTATAATGGTTGTTGAGGAAGATGTTTCTTATTTTTCATTTAAAGATAGATTAAATATGGTTAGAGCTAATTTGAAAGAATTAAAAGGTGTAAGCGTCATACCCAGCGGAAAATTTTGCATATCGAAGTCGACATTCCCAGAATATTTTAAAAAAGAAGAAATTCAGAATAAGATCATTGATAGCAGAGGTGATTTGACTATTTTTTCAAGAAAATTAGCTCCAATGTTAAACATCAAAGTGCGTTTTGTTGGAGAAGAACCAGAAGATATGATTACGAAACAATATAATGATCAGATGAAGAAGATTTTGCCTTCATTTGGCATAGAGGTAATTGAGATACCTCGAAAAGAGGATAATGGTGTTCCAATTAGCGCATCTAAAGTCCGAAAATATGTGAATGATAATAATTGGGAAGGAATTAAGGAGTTGGTAACAGAACAAACATATAAGTATTTAAAAAATATGATAAATAGGTGGTGATGAGCTTCAATGGATATTGTATTATCGACAGATAGTAACTATATTTTCCAAACATGTGTTACAATTTATTCAGCAGTTAAAAATAATCCAAATATAAATAATATTTATGTGCTGGGATCAGAATTGAAAGAAGATGATATAAGGTATATTGAGAAAACTGAAATGGATTTAAAAAAGAGAGTAAATATTATTTTAGTAAACGAAGATAGCCAGTACAGAATATTGAGTTCAGGACATTTAACGCAAGCTACATTTAATAGATTAATGCTGGATAAGCTTTTACCTGATTCAATAGAAAAGATTTTATATCTTGACAGTGATATAGTAGTAATAAGAGATATCAGTAATTTTTATAATAATAAATCTTTACAAAACAAGACTGCGGCTGTAGTAGAAGGGTTTGTTAGTAAGAAAAAGGAATATTTAAAAAAAACTGCATCTAGAAAAGAATATGATAATGTGGTTAGGTGCGGTGCAATGGTGAAAAGAAAGATTGGAATAAGGAAGACTGAAAAGTATTTTAACGCAGGTGTTATGCTTATTAATTTGACTAAAATGAGAGAGAATCATATAGGACAAAAATGTATTGGAGTACAGAAAGAAATAAAGTATTTTGATGCGGATCAGGGGGTCTTGAATCATGTTCTAAAAAATGATGTCTTATATGTTCCAACAAAATATAATTGCAGACCAGATGTATATGCAAAAAAGTGGCAGAAATATCTGAGGAAACATGCAGCTATCTTTCATTATAGTCAGAAACCATGGAAAAAGATATATGTAAAAGGAGGCAGATTGTGGTGGAAATATGCCTTTGAACTGGATAGACAAAGAAGCTTACAGATTTTAAAAAATATACTTATAAAAAGAGGAGAATAGACGTGAATAAAAAAGATACCATAATGTTTCGATTTGTTCCTACAATGAGATGTAATTTTAGGTGTGAGTATTGTTTTGAGGATAATAATGTTAAATCAAATGGAAAAACAATGTTTGATGATCATTCAGTAATGGACTGGGTAACTGCAATGAAACAGTTTGCTGGTTATGACATAGAGCCTTATTTTTGGGGTGGAGAACCGTTTTGTATAGATGGCACATATGAGCTGCTTCATGAATGGACGAAAATGGAGCATGTTATTTCAGGAATAAGGATTGATACGAACACTTTTTTTGCTGAGAAAATTGTTGAAAAATGCCCAAGTAATAAGATAAAATTGAACTGTTCCTATCATATGCAATATCATACATTAGATGATGAATTTAAGAAGATAAAGTTATTAAAGGATTTTGACATGGTAGGAATGGTTAATTTTGTGGCGAGTAAATATAATTTGACTCACTTACGGAATGATTATAATATGACTGTGATAGATTTGATAAAAATTTTTGAAGATATTGATGTATTTGTGAATATCGCTGGTGATTTTGCATATGCAAATAATCCGGATTATGAACGATATGAGGAATATAGGGAATTTATTTTGCAATTTATTTCACCAGAAGAATGGAAGTGGTTACGTGGAGAATATAATCAAGAACGATTGTGTTCTGCAGGACAAAAGATGTTTACAGTAGAACATAACGGGGATTTAACAAGTTGTTCTTCAACAAAAAAATATGGAAATTTTTTTGATGGGATTTTAAAAGTAGATAATGAACCATTTATATGTAATAAAGAGTGTCTTTCACTAGTATCATATCCTTTTCGATGTGATAATGATTTTCCGTCACGTAATAATTTAATGGCTTATATTGACAGAAATCAAAGATATCGTAAATCTTTAAATTCAGAATATAAAGATTTTAAATTTTAATATATCGTCAGTTTGCAAAGGAGTAGTAAATACACATGGCTAAGTTTTTAGTATCAGTAGTATTGCCTACGTATAATGGTGAGAAATATATTTGTGAAGCTATTGAAAGCATTTTGGAACAGACATATAGTAACTGGGAATTGATTGTTGTAGATGATTGTTCAAATGATAAAACTGGCTTTATTGTTGATCAGTATGCTGAAAAAGATAAACGTATTAAAGTTATACACAACCTTACAAATCAAAAACTTCCTCAAGCGCTCAATATTGGATTTTCTATTGCAAAGGGAGATCTGTTAACTTGGACATCGGATGATAATAGATTACTTTCTAATGCTATTCAAGTAATGCAGCGTTATTTTATGGAAAATAGTAATGTTCATATGGTAAGAGCAGGCATGCGTGTGATAGATGATACTGGAATTCATAGAAAGGAATTGGACTGGGAAGATAAACAAGAGTTGTGTATTCAAAATAATGTTGGAGCATGTTTTATGTATACAAGAGATGTTTATAATAAAGTTGGAGACTACGATAAAAGTTTATTTTGCATGGAGGATTATGATTATTGGATAAGAGTTGAAAAATTATATGGAAAGATTTGTCGTATTGGTGATATATTATATGAGTATCGTTGGCATAAAGAAAGTCTTACAGAAACAAAAAAGGAATTGATTGATTGCCAGCTTATAAAACTCAGAGAAAAACATATGGATTATATTTTAAACTTTGTTAAAGACAATAAACCATCTCTTTTTTATTTGTATGCAGATTCTATGAGAAGAGGATGCAGCGTGAGATTATTTAACGAAATTGTGCACTATTTGCCTGAGCAACAGAATGAAATAGATGTAGTAAATAAAGATGATAAGTTTGTTATTTTTGGGGCAGGTCAATATGGAGAACAAGCCGCTATGATGTTGTCAAAGAAAGCAGTTTTCTTTGCAGATAATGACAAAAAAAAAGTTGGACAAATTAAGAATGATTTAAAAATTGTATCTTTTGAAGAATTAGTTGATTTGTCAAAAAAATATTGTATAATGGTGGCTGTAGACAGTCCAAATATTTATGAAATGATACATCAGTTATTGGAATTTGATATTCATAATTATTGTACATATCAATTTTACCTTTGGTATATTAAGAATCGATAAAAGTTAAGAGGAGGAATTATTAATGAAGAAATTGATAAATTCATGTTTAACAGTATTAGCGGGAATGATGTTTGGAGCAGGTACAGCAGCAAAAGTGATGAATAAATCACTTAAAAAATCAAAAGATATGTCTTACAAACATTTGGAATTGTTTATCATGATGAATCAATGGGTTAAAGTAAAACAAGAAGGAAAAAATCTTGCATCGTATTTAGAAAAAAACGGATATAGAAAGATTGCAATTTATGGAATGAGCTATGCGGGTGAAACATTGCTGAATGAACTGCAAGACTCCGATGTAGTCGTATTATATGGCATTGACAAAAATGTAAATTCGGTTTGTGCAGATATAAAATTAGTATCACCAGAAGATAAATTTGATTTGGTTGACGCTATAGTGGTATCAGCAATTACGTATTTTGATGAGATAGAGGAGAAGCTGTCAGATAAAGTAGAATGCCCAATTATTTCATTAGAAGATATTTTATATGAAATTTAGAATGTGTAAGATTATAATAGTATAAAATTCTGTTATTTGAAATAGTAAAATATAGAGAGGGTGTTTTTAGTGGAGTTAGCATTCAGTGCAATCGTACCTGTATATAATGTTGAAAATTATCTGGAAGATTGTCTTGACAGTATTGCTGATCAGATAACTCCTTTTAATGAAGTAATTCTTATTAATGATGGTTCAACCGATAATAGCAAAAGGATATGTGAGGATTATTGCAAAAGATATGAATATTTTCAACTAATAAATCAAAATAATTTAGGATTGTCTATGGCCAGAAATAAGGGAATTAGAATATCTACTGGGAATTATATTGTTTTTATTGATTCTGATGATATTATCATGAGTGATATGGTTTTAAAGTTA
The DNA here is from genome assembly GCA_910584595.1 of uncultured Eubacterium sp. Taxonomy (GTDB): domain Bacteria; phylum Bacillota; class Clostridia; order Lachnospirales; family Lachnospiraceae; genus Eubacterium_J. The sequence goes on along the minus strand of CAJUBQ010000007.1, from coordinate 55,535 downwards.
AAAGCTGAATTAAATGATAGTAAATATGATGTGATTTTTTATGATGCAGATGTTTTATTATGTGGTGGGCAGTGTCATGATTCCTTAAATTATTTCAAAAGAGGCTCTAAGTTCTACGGAAAAGATTTTAAAGGCTTAGATTATTTAATGGGATCTTTTCCAGAAAAATATATAGTTTCTGCTTGCATGGCTGTTTATAAAAAACAGTTTATTTTAGATAATAATATTTATTTTCAGAATGGAATTTATTTTGAGGATAATGATTTTTGTTTGAGAATTTATTTGTTGGCAAATAAAATAAAGTGTCTAAATGAAGTATTATATATAAGAAGGTGTCATAATGATTCCATAACGGCAAATAGAAATACTTTCAAGAAGTGCGTTGATTTGATTAAGGTTAATTTGCTTATTTGGAGTATTTTAAATCGATCAGGTGTTGACATTGGATTTCAAATTCATTTAATTTCTTATTATTTTATAAATTCATGGAGAATGATACATGAGTCTGATTATTATGCAGCAGTACAAAAGAATTGGAACAAGCTGCTGAAAGAATTCTATGATAGTTGGCTGAAAATATATTTAAGTAATAAACTTGCGTTTGAAGATAAACTTGCATTGATGCTTTTCTATAGTGAGTGGGGAGAAAAGTATTTACCAGATATGAAGTATTTAAAAGAACAAATTAATAATGAATTAATTGGTAAATTAAGAAAAATGCCTTTACAAGATCATAATGGAATTGTTGGTATATATGGAATCGGAAATCATACTGAAAAAATGTTGGAGCTTTATGAAAAATATGTAGGGGATATACCAAATGATATTTTTTTTATTATCACTCAGAATATCCAAGGACTTACAGATTTCAAAGGTTACCCTCTTACAACTTGTGATAACATTCCTGAGAAAGTTGACCTAATTGTAATTTCTAGTTTAACATATCAGGAAGACATGATGGAACAACTGATAACAGTTGGTATTGATGAAAATAAAATAGTTAAATTATATGGAGAAAGAGAATTTTTAGATTTGTCTGTAGTAGCAGAAATGTTAGTAGTATGGGAAGAAACGAGGGAATGTATATGATGCCGGAAATTATTATTTGGGGGATTGGCGATCGTACCCGACTGTATTTGGAAGAAGGATTTTTTAGCAATTGCAGGATAAAGGCATTTGTGGATTCGAAACACGCAGGAGAGGATTTTGAAGGAACAAAAGTATATTTGCCAGCGGATTTGCCACAAATAATGGATAAGAATACATATTTGATTATTTGCACTTGGTTTTTTAGTGAGATTTATGAGTTGTGTCTTAAAATAGGAATTGAAAAAGAAAAAATTGTTTTTACAGATTGGATAGAGGAACCTTTTTTTAAAACTAATATGGAATTGATGATGAGAATAGAACCCAAACTTTCTGAAAAGCTTAAATTAAATAGATACAAACTGATAGAAATGAATGAAAAAGATTTGTATGATATCCATAGACATGTGGGTTTAGGAAAATATGCGCATCCAATTTATATGCATGACTATTTTAGATATCGTTCTTTTGAATACGTTTCGGAAGTTTTAGAGGAAAATGAGGTACAGGGGTCTGTTGCAGAACTTGGAGTTTTTAGGGGATATTTTTCTTCTCTTATAAACTTAAAGTTTCCAAATAAAAAATTATTTCTTTTTGATACTTTTGAAGGTTTTGATAAAGATGAGGCTCATAGAGAAGCGGAAAAAGGAAGATGTGATGGTATGTTTGTACGTTATCATTTGAATACTTCAGTAGATAAGATGCTTGATAATTTGCCATTTCCTAAAAACTGCCAAGTGTGTAAAGGTCTTTTCCCGGAATCTGTTACAGATGAAGCCGAGGCTGAAACATATGCATTTGTTTCCATAGATGTTGATTTCGAGGATTCCATATATGAAGGATTAAAGTTTTTTTATCCAAAACTAAGTGATGGTGGTATAATTTTTTTGCATGATTACAACTCAGCTTTTTTAACAGGCGTGAAAGCGGCGGTAAAAAGATATGAAAAGAATTTGGGGTATGTGTTAAGAAAAATTCCACTTGCAGATAGGGCTGGAACATTGGTTATTATAAAGTAAGGTGCATAAATGACAAAAATTGGGATAGTAGTGACTGTTTTTAATAAGGAAAGATTTATAGGTAAATGTCTGAAAAGTATTTTACATCAGACATTAAATGAAATAGAAGTGATTGTTGTTGATGATGGTTCAACAGATGCAAGCGGAAAAATTTGTGATATGATTGCAGCAAGAGACAGTCGTATGACTGTTATTCATCAATCCAATCAAGGTATATCGAAAGCGAGATTGAATGGTGTAAAAAGAATTTCATCAGATTATGTAACTTTTGTTGATGGTGATGATTGGATTGACGAAAGAGCTTATGAGCGAATAGTCAATCTTGATTTATTTGGACAAGTCGATTTAATAGCATGTGGAATAATCAGATATTATGCAGATTGTGAGATGAATAATGAAATAAATATTTTTGATGGGGGGATATATGAAAGTCAGGACTTTGAAAATAAAATAATACCTAATCTTTTTTGGGATACGGAGAAAAATGTATATGGACTGGATCCTAGCCTGTGTACAAAAGTATTTCAGAAGAAGCGTTTGGAGAAGAGTTTAGAAAATCTTCAAAAACTGAATATACATTATGGAGAGGATATTGCTGTATTATACCCATTAGTCTTAGAAAGTAAATCTATTGCTGTATTAGACGCTTGTTATTATTATCACAGAATGCGAAAAAATAATATGGTAGCGCCATATATTGTGGATAATATGTACTATGCCAAACTGTATAAATTGTATGAATATTTATTAGAAATTTTTAAAGTTAGCAGATACAGTAACCAGTTAATTAGACAGTTAGACTATTTTTATATGTATTCTATTAGGCTGAAAAAATTATTTTATAAAGATTTAGCATTTGAAGAACTTTATATGTTTCCTTTTGACAAAATTATTAAAGGGAGCAAAATTGTTCTATATGGGGCAGGTCAGGTAGGACAGACTTTTTATAAACAATTGCAAAAATTAGATTATTGCAAAGTGATTGGTTGGGTAGATATGGATTATTCAATATATGATAATGAATTGATTAAAGGAATAGATTGTATAAAAAATATGAGGTTTGATTATATTTTAATTGCTATAAGTGCATCAGATGTATGTATGAAGGTACAAGATAGTTTGGTGCGTATGGGAGTTGGAATATCTAAAATAATTCGATATAAGTAATATAGAAAATGCAAAAGTTATAAAAAAAATAGCGGATAAGTATATGAAAAAGGCATAGCAAATAAGCTTAGTTTCTATGAAGAATTAAATATATATAATGATATACTGGTCAGATATTAGGAAGAGCATTATGGATGATATAATCACGTTGTTTGAGCAGATGAAGTGTCTGCGATGTAGTAAGATTTTTCGATTCATTTAATAACGGGGAAAATTTAGCATGTTTCTTCAATTTGATAAAAGCATTTGTAATTTGCACAAAACTGATTTAAAATATGAATCAGCACGGGAAATCTTGGTAATTTGATTATTTGCTTGCTTTGGTTGCTACAGGGTCACATTCCTGCCCATGAAACAAGAATTTAGTTGTGGGAAAGGCAGACATATTACCTCTGGATTTCAGAGGGCATTTGAATGGCGGTTGAGGAGTTCTTTTTGATTATTGAGAAGGTTTTTATAAGATTAACGATGTCTTCGTATTTATACTGAGGCGAGATTTTCCATTCTATATCAGCTTTTTGCTTTTCTAATTCATTGATGTGGTCAGGTCTTTGCCTAAGCCATATGGCTTGCGCTACAGAGATAGTGCTGTCAACAGCGGCTTGTATTTATTTCATAGAAGCTTGATTTATGGATGCCAGCAAATGGATAAAAGAAGAGCTGAACATTCTCACCACTCACCTCAGAATGTTTTGTAGTGTGTCAGTCTTTTAAGAATAAAATATCAGAAGGAAATAGATTAGAAAAGCGAAAATTTGCCAATAAGATTCATGATGTATTGGCACCTTTCGTAGAAAGGCAGATTATATAATGAACGTTCTTCTTTTTGGCACAGGCGATTATTATAACAGATATAAGAAATGGTTTGAGCAGCATAAGGTTTTAGCATTACTGGATAATTCAGAAAAAAAGAAACATAAGGTTATTGACAATATAAAGGTTTTATTACCAGAAGAAGGAGTAAAATTGAGTTATGATATTATTGTTATTTTAAGCTTTTATGTTAAGCAGATGAAGCAGCAATTGATTTCTCTGGGGGTAGAACAGCGTCGAATTTACCATTTTTACGATTTGCATATATTATTTGGAGAAAACAGAATAAAAAGACCAATACAATATTCTCTTCATGCAGAGGAAATAATTGCAGCAGATAGTAATTTAAAACCTAAAATATTGCTAATGTCTAACGATTTAACAATTGGGGGGCCTGAGATTGCTATATTTTATGCAGCAATAATTCTAAAAGAACATGGATTCAATGTTGTGTTTTCTTCCATGATAGACGGACCTATGAGAGAGAAGCTTATACAAAGTGATATTCCAGTAATTGTCGATGAAAATTTGCAAGTGGCAACTATGAAAGAGATAAAGTGGATTAAAACATTTTCATTAGTAATATGTAATACACTAAATTTTCATATTTTTTTATCTGAAAGGGATTTGTCTATTCCTGTTATATGGTGGTTGCATGACGCAAGTTTTTTCTATGATGGCGTTAATAAAAATATCATTGGAAAAATTAATTTAAATTATTTGAAAACAGTAACAGTAGGGCCGGTTCCAGCAAAAGCAGTGAAAAATTTTTTGCCGCATATTCGTTGTGACGAATTGTTATATGGTGTGGAAGATGTAAAAAGTTTTGCCAGAAATAAAAGTAATAATAAAATAGTACAATTTGTAACAATTGGTTTTCTGGAAAATATAAAGGGACAGGATCTGCTGATTCAAGCTATTCAAAAACTTCCTGATGATATACGAAATCAGTGTAAGTTTTACATAGTAGGTTATCAAAACACTTTATTTGGGGACAAGGTTTATAATGAAGGCAAAGATTTAAAAGAAGTGATTTTCACTGGAAACATTAGTCATAAAGAGGTACATCGATTACTGAATAATACTGATATATTAGTTTGTCCATCCAGACAAGATTCAATGCCGACAGTAGTTGTAGAAGCAATGATGCATTCGGTACCATGTATTGTATCAGATGTAACAGGTATAGCATCATATATTCATAACGAAATGGACGGCTTTGTATTTAAAAATGAAGATGTACAGATGCTTGTAGAGAAAATAGAGTGGTGTGTTACGAACAAGAAAAAGCTGATGAATATGGGACTAAGTGCAAGGAAGTTGTATGAAAGGTATTTTTCTATGGAAACGTTTGAAAACGCTTTGTTGAATATAATTAATGAGATATTTGAAAATTAAAGTTCAGTTAAATGGGAAAATAGAAGATGAAGAAGTTATTTTTAAACTATAAAGACAAGAAAATTGCATTATATGGTTTAGGATTAGAAACGCAAAAGGCTATATGTGCTTTAAAAAATGATTTTGACATTATTGGTCTTCTTGATGGATTTAGAGAAGAAGGAGAATTATATGGTAAAACAATTATTTCGGTTAGTGATGCAATAAGAAATGGAGTTTGTTTGATAATAGTAGTTGCACGTCCGGGGTCTTGCAAAGCAATTTCGAAAAAAATAGGAAATGTATGTAAAGAGAATGGAATTGCGTTGATGGATATTCGTGGAAAGAATTTGCTTGCAAAAAAAGGAGTTTCATATAGTTTTAAAAACGGTGATGGCATGACAAAGGAAAAATTGCAAAAGAAGATTTTAGAAGCTGATATTATTAGTTTTGATTTGTTTGATACTCTTGTCATGCGTCAAACCTTGTCTCAAGATGACATTATTGCTTATATGGATCATTATCTTCAAGATAAAGGAATTATTTTGGAAGGTTTTTGTGATAGAAGAGTTGAAAGTGAAAAAGTATTATCAAGGGATAAAGCTCCTACTCTTATCGAAATATATCAACATTTATTAAAAACAATTGAAACTGAGTTTTTGAATGATATTTCAGCTGAACAATTGGCAGAATTAGAATGGAAAATAGATTTTAATTTGATTATACCAAGAAAAGATGTATGTGATATTTTTAATAAGGTTGTTGATAGTGATAAAAAAGTATATATTGTTTCAGATTCATATTATGGAAAGGAGCAGTTGGCACAAATACTTGAAAAGTGTGGAATTACAAGTTATATAGATATTTTATCTTCTAGTGACTATAAAACAGGAAAGCGGAAGAATCTATTTGAAATTTTGAAAAAAAAAGAACATGGGAAAAGATATCTTCATATTGGGGATGATGTGGTATCTGATATCGAGAGTGGATTAAAGCATGGATTTGAAACATATAAGCTAATGAGCGCAATAGAACTATTAGAAATGTTGGGAAATTTGGGGTTTGAAAAATATTTGCAAGCTTTATCTGATCGATTAAAGATAGGAATGTTCATTGCAAAGATTTTTAACAGTCCTTTTCAGTTTGAGAATGAGAATAGAAAGATAGAAATATCCGAAGCTTATGATATAGGTTATCTAATTTGCGCTCCTATGATTAGTGATTTTGTATGTTGGTTTTACGAACGTACACAAAAGCAGAACTTTGTGAATATATGGTTTAGTGCAAGGGATGGATATTTGATAAAAAAATTGTATAATTATTTGATGAAAATATCATACCATGAAGACAATTCAGTGTACTTCTTGACTTCACGCATTGCTGCGATTAGAGCAGGAGTTATAAACGATCAAGATATAAAATATGTGGATGATATGAAATTTAGTGGAACCCTGAGAGAATGTTTAGAAAAACGATTTGGAATAAATGTAAAGGATGTGGATTATAAAGATGTAATAGATCATGAAACTGGGCTTTTGTGTTACAAAAAAAGTATTATAGAAAAAGCGCAAAATGAATATATAAATTATCAAAAGTATATTAGCAGTTTAAATGTTGAAGATGGAGATATTGCTTTTTTTGATTTTGTGGCAAAAGGGACTAGTCAAATGTATATACAAAGGCTAATAACTAATCATTTGAAAGGATTTTATTTTATGCAACTTGAAGTTGAAAATATGCAGGATAAAGAGCTTAATATTCAATCTTTTTACACAATAGAAGAAGGAAAAAGTTGTTCCATTTTTGACGACTATTATATTCTTGAAACATTTCTCACTGCACCACATCCATCAGTACTAGGTTTTGATGAATATGGAAAACCTAAATATGCAGTTGAATCGAGGAAGGAGGGCGATCTTAATTGCTTACTGCAGGTACAAAGAGGTATAACAGATTATTTTGCGAATTATATAGCAATTTGTCCTGAAGAGCATAGGATGGTTAATCGAGAATTAGATAATATCTTTTTGGGGTTAATTCATAAGTTTAAGTTTACGAATAAAGATTTTTTACAGCTGGTTGTTGAGGACCCATTTTTTAATAGGATGACAAATATAGATGATATACTTTGAAAACGTAATAAGTTCAAAGAGTTAATTTAATAGGACTATCCGATAGTAATCTATGCGAGGTTATGTAAAATGCTTCAGGAACAAGGCATGAACGTTGTTTGTTGCACAATTTCCATGTTTGACAGTGTGAGGGATTGGAACCGTGAAAATATTTAGATTTATAAGGAAATTTATGTAAAAGTATCCATGGAAACTTTCGTGCTAGAGATCAGAAAGGATTGGGTAGTGTCAAGTGAATTATGAAAAAATAACAGACTAAAATATTAATTCAACATCTAAAAATTAACAGGTATTTTACGCTTTGAATTATATTAAGCGGTGATTTGAGGCTGACAGTTTACACTTTGGAAAGCCGCCGCCACCCTTGACAGCATACAGAATAAACGCTGTCCGTGTTTCACCGACGGCGAAGAACTAAAGAACAGCCAGGTTTTCCCGCCGCCGGTTCAAGGCAGTGTAGCGTTTATTCTGTATGCTGTCAAGGGCAGGCCGGAATCAGGGATTCCAGTGGCTGGGTTGCCTCCGGCTCCGAATCTTAGAACAGTCAGGCGGCGCCGCAGCCCTGCTTTTGAAGGTTTAAAATTGTCTGCTGGCCAAGGAAAATAAGGAGCAGCCATTTGCCGGGCATTGTCCCTGTGTTTTTTAGGGCTTCCACTTTGTTCAGGACATCAAAACAGGCATGTTTGTGCGGGCGCAGGAAGTTGTAATAAGCTACCCACAGGGCAAGGTCATAATTCGCCCCGTCAAAGCTGTCAAAGCCGTTTGTAGGGCGGTAGGATGCTTTGTAGGTGCGGTTTACCCGTTCAATCATCTGCTTGTAAGGGCGGAACTCCGTGGAGACGGCGTCATCGTTTGTCAGGCCGATGACCTGTGTAACCTCAAACTTAAAACTATCGCCGTATTCATTGTAAAACTGCTGGGCGGCAAGCGGGTATGCGCTGTATCCATCGGCGATAAACCGGAAGTTTTCCGGCAGCTTTTTCAGGCTGCGGAAAGCCATCCGCATGGCCAGGATACACGGGCCGACGCCCCTGTTGTCAGATGTCTGGTAGCCGATAATGGAACGTTTTGCAGCGTCCATAATGAGCCAGACATAGCCCTTTATGCCGCGCACCTTAATATAGGTTTCGTCAGCGGTAAAAACGCTGCCAGCCTTATAGTCATAATGGTCCACAAACGGCTTTACGCACAGGGCCGCAGCCTTACAATAGTTGGCAATCTGCTGGTGTGAAACCTGGATGCCATAGAGGTCTTTTAAAGCTTGTGAGGTCTTGCGCAGTGACAACCCCAGGTTGACACGCAGCGTCAGGCATAGTGACATAACATGCGCACTGTGCCTCGTGAATTTAAGTGAAGAAGCGTTTTTAGGCAGTGAGTTTAAGTCCATGCGGAAAAAATCCACGGTGAACTCACGGTAGATGTAGTGGAGCTTATATTTATTTTTTCCATAGTCTTCTTTTAGGTCCCCCTTATCCACTTTTTTAAGGTTGTGGAGATAATACGGGCATTCCGGATTCACGCATTTATGGACGGTAAACTGCTTGCGCTCCTTTTTGTGGGCAAGGGCGCGGGAACAGTAAGGGCATCTGAGCGTAAACGGCTTCGTGAACCTGTTTTCTTCCGGCGAAAAGGCAGTGGAGCATACCTTACACAGGATCTGGCCCTTTGCCCCGTTGTTTTTATACAGGTACGGCTTCGGGGCACTGCAGCGTGGGCATGTGCATTCATCCGGGATATTGCATTCTTTTCGGCGGACGACAGGCTTCACCTTTTTGCCGTAGCGCCATTCAAGGTAAGGGATGTAATCCCTGTAATCCCACTTTTCGCAATAAAGGATTTTAGGGAGTTTATCCACCTTGAATTTCTGGTATTTGGGAGAATGGGAATCATCATGTGCCCACTGTTTAAGCGGAATATACTTGCAAATAAACAGGACCAGCCAGCGGTTCATGTAATAAAGGTATTGAATTATATTTAACAGGTATTGTATAATGTCCATGAGCAATGGCTCCTTTCGGGTGTTGGTTTGGTCACTGACATTATACCAGAAAAGGGAGGTCATTGCTCATTTTTTTGCAAACTCCCTAAAATAAAGGCTTTGAGTAGAAAAATAAGGTAGCAGACTTGACACTACCAAGGATTGTACAGAGGTATTACAAATGAAAAGCAGAAGGAAGTAGCAGGTATTCATGTGGATATTGAAGAACGAAAAGCCCGGATTTGAATTTGGAAAATGATGGAGATGTACCGCAGCAAGAGCAGGCAGAGAAAATTTTGTGCTTGTAGAAAAGAAATTTTAAATTTGATAAAAAACAAAAGAACAGGAGAATCAATGTTAGAAACAATAATTTTTGAACTTTTTTCAATTTGCTGGGTATGCAGCGTGGATTGCTTACGTTTTGTACGGAGTACATAAAGGAGTTATTCATTTTTCCGAATGATCATGCAAAGAAGCTTTAGGAGACAGGTCTATGACGAAAACAGTTGCAATCGGTTTGGATAGATTTAGCGATATTATAGAAGGAAATTACTTTTATATTGATAAGACATGTTTTATTAAGGAATGGTGGGAAAATGGAGATAAGGCTACACTCATTACTCGTCCAAGACGATTTGGGAAGACACTTACGATGAGTATGGTGGAGCAGTTTTTTTCTGTAAAATATGCCGGTTGCGTGAAGCTGTTTCAAGGATTAAAAATCTGGGAAGAGGAGAAATACCGAGAGCTTCAGGGAACATATCCTGTTATTAGCCTGAGCTTTGCAGGAATTAAAGAAAATAGTTATGTAAAAACAAGACAAAAAATTTGTCAGTTACTTGTTAATTTGTATGCGGATCATAGATTTTTACTGGAAGGTGATTTGCTGTCAGAAGTGGAAAAAGAATTTTTTTACAATGTGACGGCAGATATGGATGATGTAACTGCTTCCATGGCGTTATACCAGCTGTCCCGATATTTATCTAATTACTATGCTAAAAAGGTAATCATTTTGTTAGACGAATATGACACTCCAATGCAGGAAGCATATATTAATGGATATTGGGATGAAGTAATTCCGTTTACAAGAAGTTTCTTGAATAATACTTTTAAGACGAATCCGTATTTGGAACGTGCGATTATGACAGGGATAACGAGAGTGAGCAAGGAGTCTGTTTTTTCGGATCTGAATAATTTGGAGGTTGTTACAGCAACTTCTAATAAATATGAGAATATTTTTGGATTTACGGAAGAAGAGGTCTTAAAAGCGTTGTCAGAATATGGTCTGCAGGATTGCAGTGAGGATGTCAGAAAGTGGTATGATGGCTTTAAATTTGGTAATTACGATCATATTTATAATCCATGGTCCATTGTTAATTTTCTTGATAAAAAGAAATTTTCGGCATATTGGGCGCATACGAGTTCTAATCGGCTGGTGGAGCGATTGATTCGTATATATGGTGCAGATGTTAAAATCATTTTGGAAGATATTAACGGGAAATGTATTTCATGCGGCAATTGATGAAGAAATTATTTATAGTCAATTAGATCATGATGTGGATGCTGTCTGGAGTTTATTTTTAGCCAGTGGTTATATAAAAACAGAAAAGATCGAAAAAAACAGAAGAGGAATAGAGGAATACACATTTTCCTTGACAAATCTGGAAGCGCGATGTGTATTTGATGAAATGAAAAATCATTAGAAGATACCGTTAGATCTGCAATTAGGCAGATTATTGATAAAAAATATGCGATTGCTTTGGAAGCAAAAGGGGTTCCGAAAGACAGGATTCGGATCTATGGATTTGCTTTTAGAGGCAAAGAGGTTTATGTTGATGGTGGTTCAGTCTTTGACGGTTAGCAAAAGAAAAAATCGCTGTATCCCTTATGTTTACCGGGTTGCAGTGATTTTTTCGTTGTGTAAAGCGCTATTATGATGTGGATGCTGTCTGGAGTTTAAACAACTGCTTCTATAATTGTTCTGTCATCCAGATGAATTTCTTTGATACCTGGATTTTTCTTTTGATTAAAATTAAAACTCAGCAGATATCCTGTTTGAAGATGAAAATAATCTAAATATTCAGCAAGCTGTTGTTCGCCGCGTTGATGATATGCATTACCATGCCAGATTTTCAATTCAATGACATATTGTATTCCCCTATAATCTATTATCACATCTGTTCTGCACATATCTCTTGTTTGAGCTTCAATATAGTAATTTCCAGTGCCATTTATAATGGGCTTTAAATAAAGAAGAAAAAATTTTCTACCATATTTTTCTATAAATTTCTCATCATTATTTCCATAAATATCTGTAAAATGTTCTATGAATTTCTCTAAAATAAGCCGCATATTCAGTTGGCCATATTGAATAAATTGGTTTTTATCACGCTGGCCATATCGGTATGCTTCATTGCTGACAGCCTCTTTTGCGGCAAACATATTGAGCAGAGCCATTTCAAAAATACGGTTTGCGATGGCAACGTGTCCGTTGTTTTCTTTAAAAAAACCAAACATGGTTCCAAGGTTGACAGATTTTTCCATTTGGCTGTAGGCAATTTGCTTTCCTTCGTACAATATTTCTTCTGTCATAGTATGGAGCTCAGCGTAAGAATCTAATTGTTTAGCCATACTTGCGAGCAGAGGAATATCTTCTTTTAAAAGATGATGTACGGCTTGGGTGACGCCTTCTTTTTTCCAAATACATTTGCTGCTAAAATCTGGTTCTAGTTCTGGCAAGTCTTCATCGAGTATTTTACATATGGCGGATACCAGATATGGGTAGCCGCAGGTATATAGAAAGATTTCTTTCGCAACAGCTGGAACGTCCATGCCTGTATGGCAGTCTGTTTCATATTCCTGCAGCATAGCAGCGATTTCCTTTGTTGTAAAATTCATATTTATGTTGAATTTGGCGGCAATGTTCCAAGGGCTGTTATATTGGTGTTCTTCTTCAGGACGCAGTTTTAATTTTAAATTTTTAATATCGTATACCCCGGCTAAAATTACTGAGTGGAAAATGGGGCTGTTTTCACGGTCCAGATAGTATCCCCGTAACATAGAAAGGAAATCAATAAATACATGGTTGTTTGAAGCGTTGTCTGCTTCATCAATAATTAAGACGATGGGGAGAGGTGTTGTTTTGCATAGTAAGCTTATGTGGGAAAACAACTCTCTCAAACTGATGGTTGCGTTCATTTGAGTGAATGAAAAGAATTGACCGATGGGCTGTGCACATTTCTCACTTTGCGTCAGGTGGCTATTTTGCAGAGCCTTTTGTAAAAGTTCGGCAAAAGCTATGGAAAATACAGACTCATTGCGGAAAGATTCGGAACTAAGCATCTGAAAATCTAAAAATAAGACCAGATAGTCGGGCGATAAATATTTTATTAATGCTTTGAGCGTTGTTGTTTTTCCATATTGCCTGCCGCGGCTGATAGTTAAGTATTTTCCACGGTCGACATAAGCACGTTTTATTTTGTCCAGTCGTGTATCCAGCTGAACCATGTAGTGAGAAGAAGGTTCACAGATGCCTTCTGTATTAAAGTAACGTCTCATTCTTATTTGGCTCCTTTCTTAAAACAGCGGAGTATGCTGATTTGGTATAAAACATGGCTGATTCAAATATTCCAATCGAAAATATATCTGTTTTACATATTATAGCGGATGATCTGAAAAGAGTAAAGGATACGGAAAGAAATTTCTGATTGATTCTATAGATATATTGAGATATAATTTATATCAGTTAGTATCATTATAAAAAGGAAAGAACATTTGGTGACAAAATGGATGCATTGGCAAGGGAATCGGCATATCATACAATCGAAGATATTTATGCATTACCGGACGGGCAGAGAGCAGAGCTGATCGATGGTTTGATTTATGATATGGCTCCTCCAAGTACGAAGCATCAAAGATTGTTAAATTATATCAATACAGAAATCAATTTGTATATTCGAAAAAATAGTGGAGAGTGTGAAGTGTTCCCATCTCCATTTGCAGTATTTTTGAACAAGGATCATGCAAATTATGTAGAACCGGATATATCCGTGATTTGCGATAAAGACAAGATAACAGATAAGGGTTGTAAAGGAGCTCCTGATTGGATTATTGAGATTGTATCGCCATCAAGCAAACGAATGGATTATTATATAAAATTGTTTCAGTATAGATCTGCGGGTGTTCTGGAATATTGGATTGTTGATTATGAAAAAGACCGTATTACGGTTTATAATTTTGAGAATGATGAAGTGGAAGAATATACATTTTCGGATACTATACCAGTTGGAATCTATGATGATTTTGAGATCGATTTTTCAGAGATAAGGAACTGTAAATAAATAATCTGATAAAGTTACGACGGATTTAAAATCTGCAAATCATATGAACGGTGAGGAATGTATGATGCTGTCGGTATGTATTATTACAAAAAATGAAAAAGAAAATCTGGAACGCTGTTTAGAGCAGATTTCCGGTTATGGTTTTGAGATAGTAGTAGCAGATACGGGATCTGAGGATGGGACGCTGCAGATGGCGCAGCGTTACACAGATTGTATTTATGAGTTTGAATGGTGCGGTGATTTTGCAAAGGCAAAGAACTTTGCAGTATCAAAGGCGAAAAATAATATGGTATTTGTGGTTGACAGTGATGAATATGTAAGAAGGATCGAGATAGAGAAGTTGAAACAACAGATCGCGAAACATCCAAAAGCTGTTGGACGGGTGCAACGGGTGAATTTCATCAGACAAGATCATGAAATAAGAGAGAGCAGGGAATATATTAACCGTCTGTTTGATCGAAGGTATTATTGTTATGAAGGAAAGATTCATGAACAGCTGGTAGCAAAAGATGGTAATTTGTATCCGGTTTATGATACAACAATTATTATGGAGCATTCCGGATATTTATTATCGGAACCGCAGCGGATCGAAAAAGCGAGGCGCAATATTCAGCTGTTAGAGGAGACATTGAAGGAAAATGGCCCGGATCCATATATTTTATCGCAGCTTGGTAAGAGTTATTATATGATAAATGACTATGAGCGGGCAAGTGACTTTTTTTCAGAGGCGCTTTCTTTTGATTTGGATCCAAAGCTGGAGTATGTGATAGATGCAGTGGAGAGTTATGGGTATGCGCTGCTGAATAGCGGGAAGGCAGATCAGGCGCTTGGACTGGAAGGCGTCTATGAAGAATTTGGAAAAAGCGCGGATTTTCAGTTTTTAATGGGGCTTATTTACATGAACAATGAAATGTTTGAACGTGCGATAGAGGAATTTTTAAAAGCTTCCAGACAGAAAGAGAGCCGTATGAAAGGAGTAAATAGTTATCTTGCGCTTTATAATGCAGGGGTTATTTATGAGTGTACCGGAAATACGGCAAGAGCATTGGAAATGTACCGCTGCTGCGGAGATTACGAACCGGCGCAAAAAAGGTACAAAAAAATCAAAGGATGACAGCTGCAATCATTGTATGATGGGGAGAAACGGGCAATGAAGTTATTTCAACAGGCAGTCACAGATGAAAATGATATTTATGTTTATTTTGAAGTGATTCGGCAGCTTCAGCCGTCCAGTGTGCTGGATTTTGGAATGATGCTGAAACGAATGGGGGCTTTATCGCGGCAGGCGATGAATTGCAGGATATCTCAGAATATACGATTAGATGGAGTAGACTTATATCCATATATAGAATTACCGATTTATCAAATTGTCTACGATAACATTTATGATATGAAAAATCTGCCGGACAGAAAATATGATTTAGGAGTGATGTTGTGCATGTCAAAAAGCAGCGCTTTTTCTGTTATAGATGATTTTTGTAAGCATACATCAATGATTTTGTTTGATGCGGATGAGGAGTTCTTTTTAAATTATTTTATACAACGGTATCCGTGTCAGGAAATGAAGCTGGAGGAGCGGACTTTTGCATTAGCATATTGCAATAGATAAAGCGGTGTCCCAAATATGAGACATCGCTTGATTGTTTTATGGTTATACTACAGAACGCCAGAATTTACAGTAACGCAACCTCGAAAAGTTGCCGGTTGGCGGTCTGTAGTCGGGGATACTGTAAATTTAACTGGTGTGCAGTATAAATTATGAAAAGAAAGGCTAAAAATATTATGGATATTAAAATATTTGTTGCGGCGCATAAACATTTTCATAATATTGCTACGGAAGAAATCTATCTACCGCTGCAGGTAGGGAGAGAAGGAAAAGAAGATCTTGGATATTTGACAGATCATACAGGACAAAACATTTCGCACAGAAATGCGAACTATTGTGAGCTGACAGGACTGTATTGGATGTGGAAAAATATCAGTTGTGATATTATTGGCTTATGCCATTACAGGCGCTATCTTGTACATGATGAGAAGATTTTGACGAAGGCATATATCCAGGAGAAAATGGAGCAATATGACATGATCCTGCCGAATAGCTCTATGTCCAGATATTTGAATGAATATGAGCATTATTGTGATAAACATATGCAGAAAGATTTGGAATGCTGCCATGAAGTCATTAAGGAACGTTATCCGCAATATGAAACAGCGTTTTTGTGGTCATTATCTTCCAATCTGATTTCCCTTGGTAATATTATCATTACAAAAAAGGATATATTGGATGCCTATTGTGTATGGTTGTTTGATATTTTATTTGAAGTGGACAAACGTACGGATCTGCGTGAATATGATGATTATCAAAAGAGAATTTTTGGATTTTTATCGGAAAGATTATTGCGAGTATGGGTAATGATGCAGAGATATCATGTATTAGAGGAGAATGTAAAGTGTTTTAACATATGATTCCTGTTTGTTAATTCCCCAGCGAAACACTTGCTGTTTGGCTGGGGTGAAAGGCTTCGTAATTAGTAGTACGATGTACTAGTTAATCCAAAAATTCTGCATTTTGCGTGCTTCCGCTTCCATTTTCTTTTTCTGCATCATAAATGCATAAGTCTGCAATGTCTGTTGTTTTTTCAGTTCAGATATTGCCTGTGGATAATCTGTATCCGTCAGACGGCTTCGTGCTGCAAGCGTATTGAAAGAAGCGTAGGAGTTATAGTTGATCGCGTGATCCAGTCGGTTTGACTGGGCACCGGCCTGGCTGCGCTGATCGTTCACTTTTTCCAGTGCATTGTCGATCGCTTTCAGATCAAAATTTTTCGTAACATCAAAATCTGCAATACCCAGTGCATCCAGTGTTGAGTTTACGGAATTATTGATCGTGACAGAATTGCCATTGGAATCAGATGCAATCTGCAGGCCGTCACTGAAACTGCCGTCCAGTAAATTTAAGGTGTTGTACTGTGTCTGAGAAGCAATGTCCTGAATTCCCTGTTTCAGCTGATCGACTTCGTGCTGAATATTGCGGCGGTCAGAATCGGTTACGGTTGCTGTGTTGGAAGCCTGCAGCGCCAGTTCTCGTATTCTTTGCAGATAGTCGGTAACACCGCCTAAAGCTGCATCTGTAATATTCAGTACGTCTTTTCCGGACTGAAGGTTGTTCGTTCCGGCATTGTAACCTCTGATCTGCGCATCCTGCTTTTCAGCAATTGTCAGTTCGGCAGCTCCGTTTGCTGCGGATGGCAGCTTATTGCCGCTGGCAATCTGGCTGTAAGGGTTATAGGATGAATAACTGCTGATACCAGAAATACCGCTCATAATGTCGTCCCCCTTTCGTTATTGTTAGAAAATTGTTTTCTATATTTATACTATAGTGTGTAAATATGGATTTGTCAATTTATTCGTGGAATTATATTTTATCAGAAAAGGAGCGCAAAATGAAAAAAAGATATATTTTTTTTAGAGGACTTATTCACACTTTGGATTTATATACGGATGAATTTGTGAAACTCTTTACAGAAGCAAATGCGGAATGTCTCGTAGTGAATGCTGCTCAAATAGAAGATGAAATGGTACGGTTAAAAGCTTTTATGCTAAAGCCGGTAACGGCGGTGATTTCGCTGAATAATATAGGTCTGCATCTGCAATTTGAAGATGGGAAAAATATCTGGGATCAATATCATATACCATTTTATAATATTATGATGGATCATCCGTTTCACTATAAAACAGCTTTAGATACGGCCCCGGATCAAATGGTATTGCTTTGTATGGATAAAAATCATGTGAATTATGTGAAACGATTTTATACGAATATTAAGCAGGTGCAATTTTTTCCACATGCCGGAATTGAGATACATAAGGAGCGTGAACAAAAAATACCTGTTGCAGAGCGTAAAATTGATGTATTGTATGCAGGCGGTTTGTCAAGATATGCAGCAGAAGGATTGATTCCTGATCTTGGGAGGATACAAGAGTTTGATGCGTTTGCATTTGTGAAAAGTGTATTAGAGAGATTGATAGAAAATCCTGAGTGTACAACCGAATATGTTATAGAACAGTGTTTAGGAGAAATTAATTTAAAATTTAATGATGAGCAGCTTGGAGACATGATTACGGAACTGCGTTTTTTGGATTCGCTTGCAGTTTCTTTTTATCGTGAGCAGATGATTCGCACATTGACGGATTGTGGGATTCAAGTGACTGTATTTGGCTTGGGATGGGATCGATGTGAATGGGAAAGTCCTAATTTAATTTATGGAGGAACATTGCTTCCTATGCAGATTCTAGAGTTGATGAATGAGAGTAAGGTGGTCTTAAATACTATGACATGGTTTAAGAGGGGAGCGCATGACCGTATTTTTAATGGAATGTTGGCAGGGGCAGCAGTTGTAAGCGATTCTTCAGAATATATGCAGGAACAGTTTGCGGATGGCAATCAATTGAGAATGTTTTCTTTACAAAATTTGAAAGAGCTTGGCGAGGCAGTGAAAGACCTGTTGTCAAACGTGAACGGTGCACAAACGATGGCAGACTGTGGATATCAGACCGCAAAAGAGCATCACATGTGGAAAAACAGGCTGAAAGACCTGCATTTATTATAATTTAAGAGAATGTGTGATGGCTGCGTTTCAATGTATGATGGATGGAAGGGAAAGTGATTTTCAGTTGGAGGGAAATATGGAAATTCAGAATAAAAGAATCTTAATGTATAAATGGAGAGCGTATAATTATCTGGATGTATATCAGACGTTTCGGATGTTTGGATTTGAAATAGATTTTATAGAGCAGCATTTGCCGTCGTATGATGAAGATGAGGAGCTTACGTTCAGGCTGTTAAAAATGATGAGGGAAAAATCGTATGATTTTGTATTTACGATCAATTATTTTGGTGTGATATCGGATGCCTGTGAACAGTTTGGCATCCCGTATGTGTCCTGGTCTTGTGATAGTCCGTTAATCAGTATGTACCACGAATCGGTATTTAATGACTGTAATTATATTTTTCTGTTTGATAAAAGCAGCTATTTGTTTTTTAAAGAGCTTGGAGTAGAACATATTTGGCACTTGCCTTTGGCAGTGGATACAAACCGTATCGATCATATTATAAAAAATGCAAAGGATTTAAAATTATATGAAAATGAAATAGCTTTTGTAGGGAGTTTGTATGAAAGAAATGCATATGACAGTTTAATACCTACATTTCCTCCTTATCTGCAGGGATATCTGGATTGTGCGATGGAGGCGCAGATGAATGTCAGCGGAGGAAATTTGTTGGAGAGACTGCTGACAGACGATATATGTATGCAGCTGGAAAGGCATTACCGTTTGGAAAAATCAAAACGGTCTTTTTCAGATTTAAGATTAATATTTGCAACAACTGTGCTTGGATTTAAGGTTGCGAAAGAACAAAGGTGCAGTTATTTATTAGAACTGGTAAAAAAACATCAGGTTTCGATTTATACAAACAGTAATACGCATGATCTTGTGAAGATTGATTACAGGGGATCGGTAGACTATTGGACACAGATGCCAAAGGTGTTTTATGGCAGTAAAATTAATCTGAACTTTACAATTCCTAATATTAAGAGCGGGATACCGCTTAGAGTCTGGGATGTGCTTGGAGCGGGCGGATTTTTAATCACTAATTATCAGCCTGAGCTGGAGATGTATTTTGAACCGGATAAGGATTTGGTCGTATTTGAAAGCAGACAAGAATTGGATGAAAAGGTGTCCTATTATTTAGAACATGAAGAACAGAGATGTAAAATTGCTGAAAATGGATATAAGAAAGTAAAATTAAATCATAATTATCAAAATCGTATTTCTAAAATGCTGCAATTGCTGCAAGATGATATATTGTATACAAAATAGCCTGCAGTCATTTGTCTGTTTTTCGACAGTACATGGCAAAAGTCCTTAATGTATTTGCCATATATTCTCGAAAAACAGGAGAAAAGACAGGAAGCAGGGGACTGTTTACATTGTGTCCAGCAGCTTTTGTATTTCGGATTCACTAATAGCGGTTACGCGTGCAATGGTAGCTTTTGGGATTCCGCATAAATGCAAATTACGGATGGTCTGGTCCATTTGTTTTTTCTGCTTTGCAATGGTATTAAGGAGTGTAAGTAAATAATCTTCCAGTGAGACAGAGGCAGGATAAATCTGGCCGGCGGCTTTTGAATGCACAGATGTTTTTTCGGAAGCGGCTGTATGGGAAGCTGTTGGAAGGCCCAGTAATTCATCTGCTGATACATGCAGCATAGCGCAAAGTTTTTCAATGGAATCTTCAGATAAAGGAACACGTCCTGTCTCATATTTTGAAACAGCAGCCGGCTTTATACCGAGTTCGTTTGCAATATCTGCCTGGGATATATTGCGTTGTTTCCGTAAAGTCTTCAACTGATTCATAATGCATTTCCTTTCGTAATCGATATATGTTTTTGTATTCGCATCCTGCAAAGATATAGTAATACATGCCGATATAATTGTAAAGATATTTTTGGAATAGGATGGATACCGGATTTTATAGATTTATAAAACAATAATAAAACAACAAAACCACAATATCTGATCTGTTTTATATATGGGAGCAGATATTATGGCTTTTATTGCGCAATAAATTTGAAAAGATAAATTTAAATATAAATTCTTGTGAGAATGCCACTTTAACAAATCCGGTCTACCATCATACCGGAATAAACAGATGAGATGTATGGGCATACAAAATTTTTTGTTGAATTCGGGTTTTTGTAAGCAACAAGTATTTTTTTCACATAGTTCATTGGGTCCAAGGAAGCTTCGTCCGCTTTGTGCCCAATGGCGTCTTTAAAACGATTTAAAACGCCAATCGTTTGGTCTGCATCTTCAGACAGAACGGATTCTGTTAATTTTTCCCGGTCAACGCTGATAATTCCTTTTTCTGATACCGACAAACCAAATGGGGAAAACGAGGAAGAAAATGTTTTGGCCACATTTCCCATATCCTTTAGTAATTTTTCATTGGATGAAGGCATATCGGAATGCTCGTCAGCAATCTGTATCATAGAATTAAAAGAATCTACTAATGACTGTACATCATCTGTCAATGCCTCAGAACCAGGTTTAAAACCAATCGTTACCGGTTCATTTTTAGGAGTCGTGTTATTCAGTGTGACGGAAAATGTATTATTGATCGTAAAAGTATTGGAATACGAGCTATGCTTCGTCCCGTTTAACAGGAATGAAGAATTTTCCGCCATTGCGGCTACAACGTCAATGCCAAGAATCTGCATGGCCTGTTTTGACTCATGCGTGTTTTCCGGAATAATTTTAAATAATGAACTTTCCTGTGGGGAAAGACCTGTTTGTTTGGATTCCAGACGTAAAGAAGCCATGTCCTGCGAGCCGTTTAAAATATCTGCCTTTAGGCCGATATGAGCATTGTTTACGAGTCGAGCCAGCTTAAAGAGAACGTCGCCATTTGTATCGCCAACGTTAATATTATACTGGAATTCGTAGGAGTTTGCATTCATGTTCAAATCAAAAGAATAGCTGCCCGGCAGGAAATCGTATTCATCACGTTTTAGGAAGTTTCCAACGTTTGTCTGTGGAGAAGCAAGCTGCATGATTTCCAGTTCAAATCCATCATTAGTAGTTAAAGACGAACTGTCGCCAATATAAACTGCAGTCGCTGCATCCGGGTTGCTGGAAGCCGCAATCTTTTTTTGGAAAGCTGCGCCAATGCCTTGTTCGCTTTCTGAAAAAGCTGCCACAATATTTTTAATATTTCTTGCGCTTTCTTTAATGTCGATGGCATATTTTTGTACATCGCCGGACATTCTGACCTTATACAGAGGAGATTCTTTATTTAATATCTTGATCTTGTTAACGGTATCGCGCAAGTCTTCCTTCCTATGGGAGTCATAACGTGATGTTTGCTGTGAACCATAGGTTTTTAAATAATAATCATAAGCAGAGCCAATTGCTAGTGCCATAAAAAAGCCCCTCCTTTCTTCCATGAAATTACAGCCGAAACTGTATGGGCATAATAAATCCATTTATATGATTATCGGAAAATAATCTGATTACATTAGATTCAGTTGGAAAAAAGTTGCATTTTTTTACTCATTTTTTGGAAAGACCATGTAATAGGAGAAAATATGATGTTTCTGAACACAATATACGGCTGTTGCAGATAATTTGATGCAGTCATATATTGTATTCAGAAAATATGAACGGTAAGATCTTCTAAGGAACTGTGAATAATTTATTTTATGACATATGAAATATTGTCGAAAGGTCTGTTTTTATTATTTAGCAAAGGCTTGTCTGCCGCAGCTGCGGATTTATTTTTTTCGATTGGTTTTGCGTCTGCCCAAAAAACTTCTTCTTTACCATATTTAGCGCCATATTCAGTTTTTGGCTGTTTGTTGTCGTCTTCTTTTCGGACCGTTTTTTGATGATCTGATATTGTATCGCTTGCAGCAGACATTTTTTTGCCGATTCCCCGGGAAAGATTATTAATCTTTTTTTCAAGATCAGCTTTTTCTTCTTCTGTTTCCGCCGTTCGCTGCTTCCCTTGCAGATCGTTTCTCAGACGTACCATGCCGGACAGTTGTTCGTGAGTGGAAGAAAGCGTTACCATCACACCTGTTTCGGATGCATCTAATCCGGCAGATAAAGTGTCCGCCTGTGGCTGACTGGCGTCTGAAAGAGCTTCTTTGATGGCCTCCTGCTTTTTTGCGGCTTCTTCCTGTTGTTTGCGTATCTGATACTCTCTTAACTCTTGATTTAAGTTTTGCAATTGTTCTTGCGCAGCTTGCTTTTCCTTTGTTTTTTGTTCTGCCGGTTTTTCATCATCATTGGAAATGGCTTTCATTTTCTCCTCTAACGTATGAATTTGCTTTTTAATATTTGTTTCATAACTATCGTTTGAGGATTTTTTTACACTGATGTCACCACTTACAGAACGAATCCCTGTTATGCTCATTTTTTTCCTCCTTGATAAAAATATTTGAAATCCTTTTCCCACTACGTCACAAAGATAATTGTAAGATATTATATATTAATATCGGAGAGTTTTATGGATTGCTTTATATAGCAGATAATATAAATTTTTTCAGAAATCTGTTGACGAACGGGCATAATCGTGCTATTCTAAGTGGGCGATGGAAGTAGGTCTTTTTTTTATGCCTAAAATTAAAAGAATTTTATGGAGGTGGAAGTTGTGCGCACAAGAATTACATTGGCATGTACAGAATGCAAGCAGCGTAATTACAACATGACGAAGGAAAAGAAAACTCATCCGGATCGAATGGAAACCAAAAAGTATTGCAGATTTTGCAGAAAGCATACTTTACACAAGGAAACCAAATAATTCGGATTGAGCAAAGGAAGTGACAAGTAGATGGGAAAAGAAAAAGAGATAGAAACCCAAAAGTCGGACTGGTTTACCGGTCTTAAGGCCGAATTTTCGAAAATTATGTGGCCGACAAAAGAACAGCTTGCCAAAGAGACAACAGCAGTTGTCATAGTATCAGTCATTTTAGGTGTGATTATTGCTCTGCTGGATTTTATTATTCAGTATGGTGTTGATTTCCTGGTGAATTTATAAGGAGGAGCGAGGATGGCAGAAACGAACTGGTATGTCGTTCATACCTATTCCGGTTATGAGAATAAGGTCAAGGCGAACATTGATAAGACAATTGAAAACAGACATCTTGAAGATCAGATTCTTGAAGTCAGAGTTCCGATGCAGGAAGTTGTTGAATTGAAGAATGGTGCGAAAAAGCAGGTTCAAAAGAAGATGTTTCCGGGCTACGTACTCATTAACATGGTGATGAATGATGACACTTGGTACGTTGTCAGAAATACCAGGGGAGTGACCGGATTTGTAGGTCCGGGATCAAAGCCGGTACCGCTCACGGAAGCCGAGATGTGGCCATTGGGAATCAAGTCTGAGGAAGTGGTAGTAGATTTTGAAGAAGGTGATACTGTCACGGTAATCGGCGGTGTCTGGAAAGATACGGTCGGCGTCATTCAGAGTATGAACCACAGTAAGCAGATTGTGACGATCAATGTCGATTTATTCGGCCGCGAAACGCCGGTAGAAATAAGTTTCGCAGAAGTAAAGAAGCTATAGACAAGCTATCAAACGTTTAGGAGGCAACCAAAATGGCAAAGAAAGTAGAAGGATATATAAAATTACAGATTCCAGCCGGAAAAGCAACTCCGGCGCCACCTGTTGGTCCTGCACTTGGCCAACACGGTGTAAATATCGTGGAATTTACAAAACAGTTTAATGCAAGAACAGCAGATCAGGGAGATACAATTATACCTGTAGTTATTACTGTGTATGCAGACCGCAGTTTCAGTTTTATTACTAAGACGCCGCCTGCAGCTGTATTAATCAAAAAAGCATGTAACATTAAGAGCGGTTCAGCTGTGCCGAACAAAGACAAGGTGGCTACGATTTCCAAAGCAAAACTGCAGGAAATTGCTGAACAGAAAATGCCTGATTTAAACGCAGCATCTCTGGAAGCTGCAATGAGCATGATTGCCGGTACGGCAAGAAGTATGGGTGTTCAGGTAGAACAGTAACAAATGTGAAAAAAGACTTAGGCAAATAATTTAAGACAAATTTAATACTTTATCGTGGGAGGGGAGGACTTCCCGCTAAAACCACTAGGAGGTAATGAAATGAAAAGAAGTAAGAAGTATCAGGAGCTTGCAAAGCAGGTAGACAAGGCAAAACTGTACGAGTCTGCTGAAGCGCTTGCACTCGCTAAGAAGACAGCAACTTCAAAATTTGATGAAACGATTGAAGTGCATATCAAAACCGGATGTGACGGACGTCATGCAGAACAGCAGGTTCGTGGCGCGGTTGTACTGCCTCACGGAACCGGTAAATCCGTTAAGGTGCTTGTATTTGCAAAGGGCGTGAAGTTAGATGAAGCGCAGGCTGCAGGTGCAGACCATGTAGGCGGAGAAGAACTGATTCCGAAGATTCAAAACGACGGCTGGCTGGATTTTGATGTTGTTGTAGCTACGCCTGATATGATGGGTGTTGTTGGACGTCTGGGACGTGTGCTCGGACCAAAAGGCTTGATGCCAAACCCAAAAGCCGGTACCGTAACGATGGATGTTACAAAAGCTATTAACGATATTAAAGCCGGTAAGATTGAGTATAGATTAGACAAGGCAAATATTATCCATGTGCCGATTGGAAAAGCATCCTTTACAGAAGAACAGTTGGCGGACAACTTCCAGAGCCTTATGGATGCAGTTATTAAAGCAAGACCAAGCGCATTAAAAGGCCAGTATCTCAGAAGCTGTACAGTAGCTTGTACTATGGGTCCTGGCGTGAAGATTAATACTGCAAGTCTTGTAAAATAATTGTTGACAATAGATCATAATGATATTATAATGTGTAGCATATTGCCGAAGACAGCAGGTGCCGTATGGCGTAACAGAGATGGCCTGCCGAGGAGTTTATTTCAGATGTGAACGTGATAATAAGCCTCTCTGTCTTTCAGAGAGGCTTATTGTTTATTAGAATAACTCGGAACTGAGCAATAAAAATAAATGAAGGAGGTGCTCATTCGTGGCAAAAGTAGAATTGAAGCAGCCGATCGTGCAGGAAATTGCTGATAATATCAAAGACGCCCAGTCTGTTGTAATCGTTGATTACCGCGGCCTTACCGTTGCACAGGATACACAGCTTCGTAAAGAGTTAAGAGAAGCTGGTATTACGTACAAGGTATACAAAAATACATTGATGAATTTTGCTTTTAAAGGTACAGAGTTCGAAAGCCTTACAGATTCTCTGGAAGGGCCGAACGCTATCGCTATTTCGAAAGATGATGCGACAGCTCCGGCTAGAATTCTTGCAAAATTTGCAAAGACAGCTCCGGCGTTGGAAATTAAAGCCGGCGTTGTAGAAGGCAACTTCTATGATACGGAAGCAATGAAAGAGATTTCAAGCATTCCGTCCAGAGAAGAATTACTGTCCAGACTGCTTGGAAGCTTCCAGTCTCCAATTACCAACTTTGCTCGTGTTATCAAACAGATTGCAGAGAAGGATGGCGAAGGAGAAGCTGCTCCGGCAGAGGCTGAAGCTTCAACAGAGGAAGCTCCGGCAGAAGCTTAAAATTGTGAAAGAATAAAGAATCGTAAAAATCAGGAGGAAATAAAAATGACTACAGCTGAGATCATTGAGGTAATCAAAGGCTTAACCGTATTAGAGTTAAATGACTTAGTAAAAGCATGTGAAGAAGAATTCGGCGTATCTGCAGCAGCAGGCGTTGTTGTTGCAGCAGCAGGCGGCGCAGCAGAAGCAGCAGAAGAGAAGACAGAATTTGACGTAGAGCTGACAGAAGTTGGCCCGAACAAAGTTAAAGTTATTAAAGTAGTTCGTGAAGCTACAGGTCTGGGCTTGAAGGAAGCAAAAGAAGTTGTAGACAATGCTCCGAAGGTTGTAAAAGAGCAGGCTGATAAGGCTTCTGCAGAAGAATTGAAAGCAAAACTGGAAGCTGAAGGCGCTAAGGTTACATTAAAATAACTTGATGTAAGTAAGAAAAGCAGTTCTTAACAGAGCTGCTTTTTTATTGTAAAAATTTTGGAAAATAATCCTTGACGAACCAGCAGGACTTGTGCTATCATATACGTTGCACTTATTGTGCAAATCGGCTTTTTTGCGCTTTTTTACGATACTACAACATATTGTAGCAAAGTTGCAGCCCATATCTATATGTGCTTTTTTTGTTGAAAATAAAGAACGAGAGGTGAAACGTCATATGGAGAAGAACAGAATACGTCCGGTAAATACTGGCAGAAGTATACGTATGAGTTACTCGAGACAAAAAGAGGTTCTGGAAATGCCGAATCTGATTGAAGTCCAAAAAGATTCCTATCAGTGGTTCTTAAAAGAAGGGCTGAAAGAAGTATTTGCAGACATCTCTCCGATTTCCGATTACAGCGGACATCTGAGTCTGGATTTTATTGACTTTACATTGTGTGAAGATGATGTAAAATATACGATTCCAGAGTGTAAAGAACGAGATGCGACTTATGCGGCTCCTTTGAAGGTAAAAGTCAGACTGTATAACAAAGAAAATGGCGAGATCAACGACCATGAGATTTTTATGGGTGATCTTCCGTTAATGACTGAAACGGGTACGTTTGTAATTAATGGCGCGGAACGTGTAATTGTTAGTCAGTTAGTGCGTTCTCCTGGTATTTACTATGCGATTTCTCATGACAAAGTCGGCAAGACTTTATATTCCTGTACCGTTATTCCAAACCGTGGCGCATGGCTGGAATATGAGACGGACTCCAATGACGTATTTTATGTTCGTGTAGACCGGACAAGAAAGGTGCCGATTACAGTGCTCGTTCGTGCGCTTGGCGTCGGGACAAATCAGGAAATTATAGATTTGTTTGGGGAAGAGCCAAAGATTGTTGCAAGTTTTGGAAAAGACGTTGCAACGAATTATGAACAGGGTTTGTTAGAATTATATAAGAAAATCCGTCCGGGTGAGCCGTTGACTGTGGACAGTGCGGAAAGCTTGATTACAGCAATGTTTTTTGATCCGAGAAGATATGATCTGGCAAAAGTCGGACGTTATAAATTTAATAAAAAGCTTCATTTTAAAAACCGGCTGAAAGGGCAGGTGCTTGCGGAAGCGGTTTCTTTCCCTGATCCGGAAACAGGAGAAGTCATCGAACTGCAGCCGGGAACAACGTTATCTCGTGAGGCGTCCGAAAAGATTCAGAATGCAGCGATTCCGTATGTCTGGATTCAGACAGAGGAACGCAATGTAAAAGTGCTGTCTTCGATGATGGTAGATTTCAGTGTCTGGTGTCCGCAGATCGATCCGAGTGAAATTGGCATTCGTGAGCTGGTTTATTATCCGGCGCTGAAAAAGCTTTTAGAAGAAAATGAAGGCGCAGATGATGAGGAATTAAAAGCGCTGTTTCGTAAAAATATAAATCTGCTTATTCCGAAGCATATTACGAAAGAAGATATTTTTGCTTCCATTAATTATAATATGCATCTGGAATGGGAAATTGGAAATGATGATGATATAGATCATTTAGGAAATCGTCGTATTCGTGCAGTTGGGGAGCTGCTGCAGAATCAATATCGTATTGGTCTGTCGCGTTTGGAGAGAGTTGTGCGGGAGCGTATGACGACGCAGGACTTAGAGGGGATTTCTCCGCAAAGTCTGATTAATATTAAACCGGTAACAGCGGCGGTAAAAGAGTTTTTTGGTTCCTCCCAGCTGTCACAGTTTATGGATCAGAACAATCCGCTTGGTGAATTGACACATAAAAGACGTCTGTCTGCATTGGGACCGGGTGGTTTGTCCAGAGATCGTGCCGGATTTGAGGTGCGTGACGTGCATTATTCCCATTATGGGAGAATGTGCCCGATTGAGACGCCTGAAGGACCGAATATCGGTTTGATTAATTCGCTGGCCTGTTATGCAAGAATTAATGAATATGGATTTGTTGAAGCGCCGTACCGTAAAATTGATAAATCGGATCCGAAGAATCCGAGGGTCACAGAAGAAGTTGTTTATATGACGGCGGATGAAGAAGATAATTACCATGTAGCGCAGGCGAATGAAAAGCTGGATGAAAACGGGCATTTTGTGCGTAATTCCGTATCCGGGCGTTATTTGGAGGAAACACAGGAATACGACAAGACAATGTTTGATTATATGGATGTATCTCCAAAGATGGTGTTTTCTGTAGCTACAGCGTTGATTCCTTTTCTGCAAAACGACGATGCAAATCGTGCGCTGATGGGATCTAATATGCAGCGGCAGGCAGTGCCGCTTTTAACGACAGAAGCGCCTGTTGTCGGTACCGGTATGGAGCCGAAAGCGGCTGTTGACTCAGGTGTTTGCGTAGTAGCAAAGAAAGCCGGTACGGTGGAGAGTTCCGTATCAAATGAAATAAAAATTCGAAATGATGACGGTACGCTGAATACGTATCGGTTGTCTAAATTTACAAGAAGTAATCAAAGCAACTGTTATAACCAAAGGCCGGTTGTATTTAAAGGCGAACATGTAGAGGCAGGCGAGGTCATTGCAGACGGTCCGTCTACTTCACAAGGTGAGCTGGCGCTTGGAAAGAATCCGCTCATTGGATTTATGACATGGGAAGGTTATAACTATGAAGATGCTGTATTATTAAGCGAACGATTAGTACAGGATGATGTGTATACATCGATTCATATAGAGGAATACGAAGCGGAAGCGCGAGACACAAAGCTGGGGCCGGAAGAAATTACAAGAGATGTGCCGGGCGTCGGTGATGATGCGTTAAAAGATCTGGATGAAAGAGGAATTATCCGTATTGGCGCAGAGGTGCGCGCCGGGGATATTCTGGTTGGAAAAGTAACTCCAAAAGGAGAGACGGAGCTGACTGCAGAAGAAAGGCTGCTTCGTGCGATTTTTGGTGAAAAAGCAAGAGAAGTGCGTGATACTTCATTAAAAGTGCCGCATGGTGAATATGGTATTGTTGTAGATGCAAAAGTATTTACGAGAGACAATGGAGACGAGTTGTCGCCGGGTGTTAATCAGGCGGTTCGTATTTATATAGCACAGAAGAGAAAGATTTCTGTAGGTGATAAAATGGCCGGACGTCATGGAAACAAGGGTGTGGTTTCCCGTGTGCTTCCGGTAGAAGATATGCCGTTTTTACCGAATGGGCGTCCGCTGGATATTGTTTTAAATCCGCTTGGCGTGCCTTCGCGTATGAATATCGGGCAGGTATTGGAAATTCATTTAAGCCTTGCAGCAAAAGCGCTTGGATTTAATATTGAAACGCCGGTGTTTGATGGCGCAAGAGAAGTGGATATTCAGGATACGCTGGAATTGGCAAATGATTATGTCAATATGGAGTGGGAAGAATTTGAGGCAAAGTATCAGGATCAGCTGCGAGAAGACGTTATCCGGTATTTATCCGATCACAGGGATCACAGGGAAGTATGGAAAGGCGTCCCGATATCCAGAGATGGAAAGGTGCAGCTGCGTGACGGGCGTACAGGAGAATATTTTGATTCTCCGGTAACGATTGGCCACATGCATTATTTGAAGCTTCATCATCTTGTAGACGACAAGATTCATGCAAGATCAACCGGACCGTATTCTTTGGTTACGCAGCAGCCGTTAGGCGGTAAAGCGCAGTTTGGCGGACAGCGTTTCGGAGAAATGGAAGTATGGGCGCTGGAAGCTTATGGAGCGTCTTATACGCTGCAGGAGATTCTGACGGTAAAATCCGATGATGTCGTTGGACGTGTGAAGACTTATGAAGCAATTATCAAGGGAGAAAACATACCGGAGCCAGGTATACCGGAGTCCTTTAAAGTATTGCTTAAGGAGCTGCAGTCATTGGCGCTCGACGTCAGAGTGTTGGATGAGTGCCGCAATGAAGTGCAGCTGATGGAAACGAGTGAATATGGTAATACAGATTTAAATTCTATTATATCGGGAGACAAGGATTTTGCATTTGAAAGCAGTGAATCTTTCAGTAAAATGGGATTTTCTAAGAAGGAGTTTGATGCGGAGAGCGAAGAACTTGTAGATGCAGAAGAAGATGAGCTGGAAGAAGATGAGGATGATTCTATTTTTGTAGATGATTTTGATGATGACGGTTCAGATATGGAATAGAAGGGAGTGCCATATATGTCAGAAATAATGAACGAAGAAACCAATCAGCCAATTCAGTTTGATGCTATTCAGATTGGTCTGGCCTCGCCGGAAAAAATCAGGGAATGGTCGAAGGGGGAAGTTAAAAAACCGGAGACGATCAATTACCGGACCTTAAAACCGGAAAAAGATGGATTGTATTGTGAAAAAATCTTTGGACCAAGTAAGGACTGGGAGTGTCATTGCGGAAAATATAAGAAAATCCGCTATAAAGGTGTTGTCTGTGACCGCTGTGGCGTTGAAATAACAAAAGCCAGTGTCCGCAGAGAACGTATGGGACATATTGAGCTTGCCGCTCCTGTTTCCCATATCTGGTATTTTAAAGGAATACCAAGCCGAATGGGGCTGATTTTGGACTTGTCTCCAAGGACGCTGGAAAAGGTGCTGTATTTTGCTTCTTATATTGTGCTGGATCCGGGGACGACAGAGTTAAGCTATAAACAGGTGCTATCTGAAAATGAATATCAGGAAGCAAGAGAGAAATATGGAAGCGCTTTTCGTGTAGGTATGGGTGCAGAGTCTATTTTAGAGCTGCTGCAGGCAATTGATCTGGAGAGAGATTCTGTTTCATTAAAAGCTGCATTAAAAGATGCGACGGGACAAAAGCGAGCAAGAATCATTAAGCGTCTGGAAGTTGTGGATGCATTTTATGAGTCAGGAAATAAGCCGGAATGGATGATTATGACAGTTGTTCCAGTGCTTCCGCCGGATCTGCGTCCAATGGTACAGCTGGACGGCGGGCGTTTTGCAACGTCTGATTTGAATGACTTGTATCGAAGAATTATTAACCGCAACAATCGTCTGCGCAGACTGTTGGAGCTTGGCGCACCGGATATTATTGTCAGAAATGAAAAACGTATGCTGCAGGAAGCGGTCGATGCTTTGATAGATAACGGCAGGCGCGGACGTCCGGTTACCGGGCCTGGGAACCGCGCACTGAAGTCTCTTTCTGACATGTTAAAGGGAAAAGGCGGTCGTTTCAGACAAAACCTGTTAGGAAAACGTGTGGATTATTCCGGACGGTCTGTTATCGTTGTAGGGCCGGAACTGAAAATTTATCAGTGTGGATTGCCAAAAGAAATGGCAATCGAGCTGTTTAAACCTTTTGTAATGAAAGAGCTTGTTTCTAATGGAACGGCACATAATATCAAGAGTGCGAAAAAGATGGTGGAGCGTCTGCAGACAGAGGTATGGGATGTTCTGGAAGAAGTTATTAAAGAGCATCCGGTTATGCTAAATCGTGCTCCTACCTTGCATCGTCTTGGCATTCAGGCATTTGAACCAATTCTTGTCGAAGGAAAAGCGATTAAGCTGCATCCACTTGTATGTACGGCTTATAATGCAGACTTTGATGGAGATCAGATGGCGGCCCATTTGCCATTGTCGCAGGAAGCTCAGGCAGAATGCAGATTTATGCTGCTGTCGCCAAATAACTTATTAAAGCCTTCGGACGGTGGTCCGGTTGCCGTACCTTCACAGGATATGGTACTTGGTATTTACTATTTAACACAGGAACGGCCAGGCTCTTTGGGTGAAGGCTCTTATTATAAAAATGTAAATGAAGCAATTCTGGCATATGAAAATCAGGCATGTACACTGCACAGCAGAATTCATGTGCGGGTAAGCAGAAAAATGCCGGATGGAAGTGTGAAAACCGGAACGATAGAATCTACTTTAGGAAGATTTATTTTTAACGAAATTATTCCTCAGGATTTGGGATTTGTAGACCGCAGCAAGCCGGAAAATGAATTGCTGCTGGAAGTAGACTTCCATGTAGCAAAGAAGCAGTTAAAGCAGATATTGGAAAAAGTCATTAATGTACATGGCGCTACTACAACGGCAGAGGTGTTGGATGATATTAAGTCTATGGGCTATAAATATTCCACAAGAGCTGCTATGACCGTTTCTATTTCGGATATGACAGTGCCGCCGCAAAAGCCTGAGCTGATTAATGAAGCACAGAATACGGTGGACAGAATCACAAAGCAGTATAAACGTGGCCTGATTACAGAGGAAGAACGTTACAAAGAAGTTGTCGAAGTATGGAAAGAAACGGATGATGAGCTGACACATGCGCTGTTATCCGGTCTGGATAAATATAATAATATTTTCATGATGGCCGACTCCGGCGCTCGTGGTTCTGATAAACAGATCAAACAGCTGGCAGGTATGCGTGGATTAATGGCAGATACGACCGGACGGACGATCGAAATGCCGATTAAGTCTAATTTCCGTGAAGGACTTGACGTATTGGAATACTTTATGTCTGCACACGGGGCCAGAAAAGGAATGTCTGATACAGCGCTTCGTACGGCCGACTCTGGATACCTGACGAGACGTCTGGTAGATGTATCGCAGGAGTTGATTGTACGTGAATTGGATTGTAATGAAGGAAAAGACCGTGAGATTCCGGGAATGGTAGTTACTGCATTTATGGATGGCAAAGAAGAGATTGAGAGTCTGCAGGAACGTTTAACAGGCCGTTTCTCCTGTGAGACCGTCTGTGATAAAGATGGTAACGTGCTCGTGAAAGCAAATCATATGATTACGCCGAGACGGGCAGAGAAGATTATGAGTATTGGCGTGGATGAAAATGGAGAACCAATCTCAAAATTAAAGATTCGTACAATTTTAACATGCCGTTCCTTAGATGGAGTGTGTGCAAAATGCTATGGTACGAATATGGCGACCGGACAGTCTGTACAGGTTGGCGAAGCAGTAGGCATTATAGCAGCGCAGTCGATCGGTGAGCCGGGTACACAGCTTACGATGCGTACGTTCCACTCAGGCGGTGTTGCCGGAGATGATATTACACAGGGTCTTCCTCGTGTCGAGGAGCTGTTTGAGGCAAGAAAGCCAAAGGGACTTGCCATTATTACAGAATTCGGCGGTGTTGCCACGATTAAGGATACAAAAAAGAAGCGTGAGATCATTGTAACAAATCAGGAATCCGGAGAGTCAAAAGCATATCTGATTCCATATGGTTCGCGTATTAAGGTTATGGACGGAGCAGTACTGGAAGCCGGAGATGAACTGACTGAAGGTTCTGTAAATCCACATGATATTTTAAAGATCAAAGGAGTCCGGGCCGTTCAGGATTATTTGCTGAGAGAAGTACAGCGTGTATATCGTCTGCAGGGTGTGGAAATCAATGACAAACATATTGAGGTCATTGTACGCCAGATGTTAAAGAAGATCCGCATTGAAAACAATGGAGATTCAGAGTTTCTTCCAGGAACATTGGTAGACAATCTGGAATTTGAAGATGCAAACGAAAGGCTTGTGAAAGAAGATATGGAACCGGCGGAGGGTGCGCAGGTACTGCTTGGCATTACGAAAGCATCGCTGGCAACAAATTCGTTCTTATCGGCGGCTTCTTTCCAGGAGACAACGAAAGTACTGACAGAGGCCGCAATTAAAGGCAAGATTGATCCGCTAATTGGTCTGAAAGAGAATGTTATTATCGGTAAGCTGATTCCGGCAGGTACAGGTATGAAGCGCTATCGAAGCATTAAACTTGATTCGGATGTAAATGAACAGGAGCAATTGTTCGGAGAAGAAGATTTTATGGAATTTGATGAAGGCGCCGGCGCGTCTGAACATGCGGATGCAGCTAACGGCCATACAGCGTTATTTGCAATGGATGATGAAGATGACGATCTGTATGCATCAGACAGCGAAGAAGGTGATATGGCTGCGCAGGAAGCGGATCATCCGGTGTTTTCTGATGCAGCAGGCATGAGGGCATATGCAGATGGGTTAGAGAGAGAAGATACGTATGATGATCCTGCATATGACGCAGAAGTACCGGATCCGTCAGATGATGCAGAATATGCTCTGATGGATTAGGCTATACAGATAAAATAAATAATAGTTATATTTTAACTGAGAAAAATACCACGAGAGAGATTTTTTCTTTCGATGGTATTTTTTTCTAAAAACGGGGAAAAATAAATGGGAAACAGTGCAATATGCTGAAATATACTGAAATAGAGAAATCTTCCTTGACATTCTGAAAATCTCTATATATAATATTCTAGCGTGTGATAATGTTGCGCACATCATATAAAATACAGGAGGTGAAAATAATGCCAACATTTAACCAGTTAGTAAGAAAAGGAAGAAAGTCAGCTGCAAAGAAGTCTACAGCGCCGGCGCTTCAGAAAGGATATAATTCCTTACAGAAGAAAGCGACAGATACAGCTTCTCCACAGAAGCGTGGTGTATGTACAGCTGTTAAGACAGCAACTCCTAAAAAACCTAACTCAGCGCTTCGTAAGATTGCCAGAGTACGTCTTTCGAATGGAATCGAAGTTACAAGTTACATTCCTGGAGAAGGCCATAATTTGCAGGAGCATAGTGTTGTTCTTATCCGCGGCGGCAGAGTAAAGGATTTACCTGGTACAAGATACCATATTATCAGGGGTACACTTGATACGGCAGGTGTTGCGAACAGACGTCAGGCCCGTTCTAAATACGGCGCTAAGAGACCGAAAGACGCTAAAAAATAACATGATTTTGCAAAATCTGTTATGATAATCAGATTATATTTTTAGCGGAGCAATAAGACTCAGTGTATCAAAGTGCGCATGCCATCTGGCAGCGTTCCGTAGAGGTTAGTGTTGGAATTATTTGAGCCGGAAAGTCAGAACGATCCGGCGGAACCATTGTTATAGATATAAATAACTCCGCACGTAACACAACATGTGAGTACCGTTGAATTAATCGAAAGGAAACATCTGTCTGAAAAATCAGACGATCATAATGATTAAGGAGGGAAGTATCGTGCCACGTAAAGGACATACTCAGAAAAGAGAAGTATTAGCTGATCCAATTTACAACAATACAGTCGTTACAAAGCTTATCAATAATATTATGCTGGACGGCAAGAAAGGTATTGCACAGAAAATTGTATATCATGCATTCGACCGGGTTGCAGAAAAAACAGACAGACCTGCGTTGGAAGTTTTTGAGGATGCAATGAATAATATTATGCCTGTGCTTGAAGTAAAGGCAAGACGTATCGGTGGCGCTACCTATCAGGTGCCAATCGAAGTAAGACCGGATCGTCGTCAGGCGTTAGCGCTTCGCTGGATGACGATGTTTTCTCGTAAGAGATCCGAGAAGACCATGGAAGAACGGTTAGCAAATGAAATTATGGATGCAGCAAATAATACAGGAGCATCTGTAAAGCGTAAAGAGGATATGCACAAGATGGCAGAAGCAAACAAGGCATTTGCCCACTACAGATTCTAATGTGCATGTTGCAGTTAATTAGGAGGAAAAAATCTTGGCTGGAAGAGAATATCCATTAGAGAGAACCAGAAATATTGGTATTATGGCTCATATCGATGCTGGTAAGACAACATTGACTGAGCGTATTTTATACTATACCGGTATTAACTATAAGATTGGTGATACTCATGAAGGCACTGCTACCATGGACTGGATGGAACAGGAGCAGGAAAGAGGAATCACAATTACTTCAGCCGCTACAACCTGTCACTGGACTTTGGAAGATCATGCGAAAGTTAAGCCGGGTGCATTAGAGCATCGTATTAATATTATTGATACTCCAGGACACGTTGATTTTACAGTTGAAGTTGAACGTTCACTCCGTGTATTAGATGGCGCAGTTGGTGTCTTCTGTGCGAAGGGTGGTGTTGAACCTCAGTCAGAAAACGTTTGGCGTCAGGCTGACACCTATAATGTACCAAGAATGGCATTTATTAACAAAATGGACATTTTGGGTGCAGATTTTTACGGTGCCGTAGACCAGATTCGTACAAGATTGGGTAAAAATGCGATTATTTTACAGATTCCAATCGGCAAAGAAGATGAATTTAAAGGGCTCATCGATTTGTTCGAAATGGAAGCTTATATTTACAATGATGATAAAGGTGATGATATCTCCATTACGGCGATTCCGGATGATATGAAGGATGACGCAGAGCTGTATCACACAGAGCTGATTGAAAAGATCTGTGAATTAGATGATGATCTGATGATGCAGTATTTGGAAGGAGAGGAACCTTCTGTTGAGGATTTGAAGAAGGTTTTGCGTAAGGCGACATGTGAATGTACAGCAATTCCTGTATGCTGCGGTTCTGCATACCGTAATAAAGGGGTACAGAAATTGCTTGATGCTGTGTTAGAGTTTATGCCTGCTCCTACAGATGTGCCGGCAATTAAAGGCGTTGATTTAGATGGCAATGAAGTGGAAAGACATTCTTCTGATGAAGAGCCTTTCTCCGCACTGGCATTTAAAATCATGACTGACCCGTTTGTAGGTAAGCTTGCATTTATTCGTGTATATTCCGGTGTATTAAAATCCGGTTCTTAT
Source organism: uncultured Eubacterium sp. (assembly GCA_910584595.1). GTDB lineage: Bacteria > Bacillota > Clostridia > Lachnospirales > Lachnospiraceae > Eubacterium_J. The sequence continues at coordinate 18,574 of CAJUBQ010000007.1, read as the reverse complement.
GTATTAAATGCTACAAAGGATAAAAAAGAGCGTGTTGGCCGTCTGCTGCAGATGCATGCAAATAAGCGTGCGGAGCTGGACAAGGTATATTCCGGAGATATTGCGGCTGCAGTTGGCTTTAAGCTGACAACAACCGGTGATACAATCTGTGATGACCAGCATCCGGTAATTCTGGAATCCATGGAATTCCCTGAACCGGTTATCGAGCTTGCGATTGAACCGAAGACAAAGGCCGGACAGGGCAAGATGGGTGAAGCTTTGGCGAAACTGGCTGAAGAGGATCCTACATTCCGCGCACATACAGACCAGGAAACCGGACAGACAATTATTGCTGGTATGGGCGAATTGCATCTGGAGATTATCGTAGACCGTCTGCTTCGTGAATTTAAGGTAGAAGCCAACGTGGGCGCTCCACAGGTTGCATATAAAGAGACATTTACAAAACCTGTCGATCAGGAATACAAGTATGCAAAACAGTCTGGTGGACGTGGCCAGTATGGACATTGTAAAGTTAAGTTTGAACCAATGGATGCAAACGGTGAAGAAGTATTTAAGTTTGAATCAGCTGTTGTCGGTGGCGCGATTCCGAAAGAATACATTCCGGCAGTCGGGGAAGGTATTGAAGAAGCGTCACAGGCAGGTATCCTTGCAGGCTTCCCTGTTCTTGGCATTAAGGCAACTGTTTACGATGGTTCTTACCATGAAGTCGATTCATCCGAAATGGCCTTCCATATCGCAGGTTCCATGTGTTTTAAAGAAGCGATGTCCAAAGCGGCTCCTGCTATTTTAGAGCCGATTATGAAGGTAGAGGTAACTATGCCGGAAGAATATATGGGTGATGTTATCGGTGACCTGAATTCTCGCCGCGGACGTATTGAAGGTATGGATGATCTTGGCGGCGGCAAGATTGTACGTGCATTTGTACCACTGGCAGAGATGTTTGGCTATTCTACAGATTTACGTTCCAGAACACAGGGGCGCGGCAACTACTCCATGTTCTTTGAGAAATACGAGCAGGTTCCGAAGTCCGTACAGGAAAAGGTAATATCTGCACAGTCAAAATAATATAGCTTTCAATCTTAGAGACGAAGCAATTTAAAAATCAGTATATGGAGCAGTCCAACTTGTTTGAGCTGCTGCCAATATATTGAAAAACAAATAATTCTTAGTAGGAATTACTTGAAAAAACAGGAAATTTCGAATATAATACGAGATAGTATATTATAAACAAACAGCCCTATGGGTAAAATTTTTAAGGAGGACATTTCAACATGGCAAAGGCTAAATTTGAAAGAACAAAACCACATTGTAATATCGGTACCATCGGTCACGTAGATCATGGTAAAACAACCTTAACAGCAGCAATCACAAAAGTACTTTCTGAAAGAGTAGAAGGTAATGCAGCTGTAGATTTCGCTAATATTGATAAGGCTCCGGAAGAGAGAGAAAGAGGTATCACAATCTCTACTGCTCACGTTGAGTATGAAACAGCTAACAGACATTATGCACACGTTGACTGTCCTGGGCATGCTGACTATGTAAAGAACATGATTACCGGTGCAGCTCAGATGGATGGCGCTATTCTTGTTGTAGCTGCTACGGACGGTGTTATGGCTCAGACAAAAGAGCATATCTTATTGTCCCGTCAGGTAGGTGTACCTTACATTGTAGTATTTATGAATAAATGTGATATGGTAGACGACGAAGAATTACTTGAGTTGGTTGAAATGGAAATTACAGAACAGCTGGAAGAATATGAATTCGAAGGCTGCCCGATTATCAAAGGCTCTGCTTTAAAAGCTCTGGAAGATCCTAAGAGTGAGTGGGGCGACAAAATCATGGAATTAATGGAAACTGTTGACAGCTATATTCCGGATCCTCAGCGTGATACTGACAAGCCGTTCTTAATGCCTGTCGAAGACGTATTCACAATTACAGGCCGTGGTACAGTTGCTACAGGTAGAGTAGAAAGAGGCACTTTACATCTGAATGACGAATTGGAAATCTTGGGTGTAAAAGAAGATGTTCAAAAGACAGTTGTAACTGGTATCGAAATGTTCCGCAAACAGTTAGACGAAGCTATGGCTGGTGATAACATCGGTGCATTACTGCGTGGTATCAACCGTGACCAGATCGAAAGAGGTCAGGTTTTGGCTAAGCCGGGTTCTGTAACATGTCATCGTAAGTTTACAGCTCAGGTTTATGTATTGACAAAAGATGAAGGTGGTCGTCATACACCTTTCTTCAATAATTACCGTCCGCAGTTCTATTTTAGAACAACTGACGTAACAGGCGTTTGTGCTTTACCAAGTGGTACAGAGATGTGTATGCCTGGTGATAATATTGAAATGACGATTGAATTGATTCATCCTGTTGCTATGGAGCAGGGGCTTACGTTTGCTATTCGTGAGGGTGGCAGGACTGTAGGGTCTGGTCGTGTGGCTACGATTGTAGAGTAATCAATAGAATTACAGTAAATTCAAGGGTTTCGGAGATTTCTCCGGAACCCTTTTTAAATGAAAAGCAGCTTTGTAAGCTGTTTGTGATTCTATAATGCTTCTAAAATATTCGAGAAATGATAAGTTGTAGAATTGTGCTTCTATGATGGGGCGATATTATCCAAGAAGTTCTTTGTTTTTCTGAATGTATTCTTTCCAGACGGCTTCTCTGTCTTTCTTATGCGTATTTTCATATTTTTTCGTGTATTCATCATGCAGCTTTTTCAACTCATCCATTAATGGCGTATCATTTGGAACTTTGCCACGCCGGATGCGTCCGTAAAGTTTATTGTAGGACTTGGTAAATTCCTGATGAATTGGGTGCTGGAACAGTTTTTCTTTATAAGTTTTCCTAACGCCTACTTCGCTACAGGTTGCAGAGGTATTTTTATAAATACGGTTGCAATACATCTGATCAGAAGAGTGCTTGGTCTGAAAATAACCGTTACATAATTTACATTTCCGGACCACCATTTCATCAGACATCATAATGGATAGTCCAATATGGAGAAACTGCGCGAATGAAGTGATGGGATAATCTTGCGTATCCGCATCCATCAGCTTTTCTGAAAATAATCCAAAATAAGAACTCCATGAGGGGGTGTCATTACACAAAATATTCTTTAAATAATCACCTGCAATCGGAAAATCAAATGCCGTTGTATAAAAATCGGTTTTATTCAGCAATTTACAGTAGGAGTGATATAAGGCTGCTGAAGTAGTGCTTTGTATAGAAGTTTTATCAGCATATGGGTCAATCAATACAGATTGAGTATATTTCCTTGCTTTTTCGTAAGAAGACTTTAGATGTTGTAGCTCTTGTAGCAGAACAGATATTTTTTCTGTAAACTGTGACTTGATCTCCTCATAAGAACATTCTTTTTCAGTGTATAGAGATAATGAATGCAGCAACGTATAGTAGTGCGGATAAAGATAGGCAAGTACAGGGTACGGATCAAAGCACTCTTTTAATATGTCCAAAACAGAACTTGCGGTATCGCTAAAGGCACTGCTTTTAAAACCATTAATAAAATTGTCTATATGTGTTTTTAAGTTATCATTCTGCATATTCGGCTGTATTTCAAATGGATGAACAGACGATAACAGCAAATCAAATGTTTTTCCAAGGGTTTCCTTATCTTCTGTATCGTAATCGAGGATTTCCATCCAGTTAGACAGCATGGAACGGTTGGTTCCTAAAATTTCTTGGTGGGTATTGTCATCTGTGCCGTTGTAAGTTAATATAAGTGATTCGGAATAGTCCGATTTTCTGATACTGTATATAAGTGGAGAGAATGAAAGTCCCTGTTTTATTGTGTTGATAGAATAAAGATTCATGTGGTTGCCCCCTTTGTTGATTTGGCAGTGTCAACTTTATATATTCCAAATCCGATCAACCTCAGTAAATATAATGAATACAGAGGTTGTTTAGCCTATATTTTCTCTTTCTTTGGCTTGGGTGACATCAATTTTACTTACGGGAACCCTGTCAAGGCCGGGCTGAAAGCTCGTTCAATTTAGCCTTGACAGGGTTCCCGTAAGTAAAATATACTCGGTCACCATCAAGGAAAGAGGCGTGTTTTTTATCGTTCGGCTATACACTGCCTTTCTTTTTTTGTCAAGAAATATTTTATCACAAAGATATAAAAATATCAACAAAAATAGATTGACAATATATAGGACTACATGTATGATAAATACGAAGACAAGATATAAATAATAAACAATTATATCTTGAATATTATCAAGAACGGAGGTGAGAGGATGAAAGATAATCGATACATGATGTATGCCGAGGATATTTCGAAAGAGTTGGGTATTTCCAAAGGATATGCCTACAAAATCATTAAGGAGCTGAATCAGGAATTGAAAGCGGCTGGATTTATCGTAATTTCCGGCAGAGTTCCGAGAGCATTTTGGGAAACAAAGTTTTATGGCAACAATAAGCAGATTGAAACAGTATCGTAAAGAAGGGAGTGGTTAGAATGCCGGCTTATAAGGATGCAGAGCGTGGAAGTTGGTACTGTCAATTCTATTATGAGGATTGGACAGGAAAGCGTAAGAAAAAATATAAAAGAGGTTTCCGGACAAAAAAGGAAGCACAGGATTATGAAAGTGAATTTAAACGTGTGGCGAATGCTGATATGAATATGACAGTTACTTCTTTTGTGGATATTTATTTTAACGACAAGAGCAGTGAGTTGAAAGAGCGTTCAAAACGGAATAAACAGTATATGATACAGTCTCATGTAATTCCTTATCTCGGAGAGAAGAAAATGAATGAGATCACTCCGGCAGATATTATTGCGTGGCAGAATGAAATCCGAAACAAGAAATTTTCGGAAAGCTATCAGAGAATGCTGCAGAATCAAGTAACTGCATTATTCACTCATGCACAGAAAATTTATAATTTATGGAACAATCCATGTAAAAAGGTAAAGAAGATAGGACGTTCAGATGTGAGGCGGCTGGAGTTCTGGACTTATGAGGAGTATCAGAAGTTTATAGCGACATTTGAAAAGGGAAGCCGTTCTTATCTGATGTTCCAGCTTTTGTTTTGGACGGGAATGCGTGAAGGTGAAATGCTTGCTCTTTCTATGGAAGATATTGATTTGGAGAATTGTCAGATTCATATTACAAAAACTTACTATCGTATGAACAGGACGGATATCATTACAGAACCTAAGACAGACAATTCTGTGAGGACAATAGAAATTCCGGTGTTTTTAGCTAATGAAATAGAATCTTATTGGAATAGGCTGTATCAGTATCCTAAAAATGAAAGACTGTTTCCGGTTGTTGCAGAGGCGGTACAGCATACCATGAAAAGGCATATCGATAAAGCAGGCGTAAAGAAAATAGATGTGCATTCCCTAAGACACAGCCATTGCGCATACCTCATAAAGCAGGGAGTGCAGCCGCTGATTATTAAGGAACGGTTAGGACACAAAGATATTAAGGTCACGCTCAATACATATGGACATTTATATCCGAGTGAACAGAAAAAAGTTGCTTCGCTATTGGATTATTTGGTCGCAGATGGCAGCAAGGATAAGGAAAATGCCCCTGCTGGTAACAAGGGCATCTCTGAGTAATGAAAGTCAGGCTTTGCTATACTCTATCTCGCAAATACAGTATAGCAAAGCTTCGATCTTTCGACAATGGTATAAAAGCAATTTCTATAAATTTTTATGGACTGCTTTTGTACCTCAAAATTAAAGAAAGGAGCCAGTATTTTGTCTATTTTTAGTGATGTAAAGGAACATCTGACTGCAAGGCAGGTGGCAGAATATTATGGTATACAGGTCAAAAGGAATGGAATGACCTGCTGCCCGTTCCATGATGATAAACATCCAAGCATGAAGATAGGTAACAATTACCACTGTTTTGCCTGCGGAGTGGGTGGAGATGCAGTGGATTATGTATCACGTATGTTTGGGCTTTCACAGTATGAGGCAGCGTTAAAATTGATAGATAATTTTCAATTGCCAATTCAGGCAGGGAAGCATGCAAAGCTGAATAAAAAGGAAAAAGAACGTATCAGAAGAAAAAATGAAGAACAGGCAAGGATTATAAAAATCAAGGAACGATTCAAAAGGTGGTGTAGTCAGACGATTGATATATTGAAAGAAAGGCTAGAGCAAATTGAACAGGCAGGCTGTTTCTTAAAAGATCAGCCGATAGATATTATTTTTTCAGAAGATTATGCCAGTCTGCTTCATTCTGAACCAATTATAAATTATTGGCTGGATATTCTTTGCATGGGCAGCACTGAGGAGAAGCAGGAATTGTTTATGAAAGGCAGAAGGAAGGTGGAAAAAGTTGCAGAAAGAGTCAGAAATTGTGGAAAACGAATCATGGATGCAGATCGGGGAAGTACTGGATGTGGAAATGAGCAGCGTAGACGATGTGCGTTTTGATTTAGAAAAGAGTGATAAAGGGTATACCTGCCAGACCATTAATAATTGCATGGTTGTGTTTCATCGAGATCCGGTTTTGAAAGGCGCGATCAGAAAAAATGAGTTATCGGGAAAAATAGATGTTGTTGGGAATTTGGGATGGCAGCGGTCATCTCCCAGTGTGACAGATACGGATATGTATCAGATTCATTGGTATCTCGAAAGAAATTACGGATTGAAAAATGAGCGTATTATCAATAAGGCGTTGAATATCATAGCCAGTGAAAATAAATATCATCCTATCCGGGAGTATTTGGAGCAATTAAAATGGGATGGACAGCCGCGTATCGACAATCTCTTGCCTCTTTATCTGGGAGCGGACGAGAATAATTATACGAAAGAAATAATGCGTTTACTGATGCTTGCAGCAATTAGCCGGGTATATGAGCCAGGATGCAAATTTGAGATTATGGTATGCCTTGTGGGAGGTCAGGGTGCAGGTAAATCTACGTTTTTTCGTTTTCTTGCCATCAAAGATGAATGGTTTTCTGATGATCTGAAGCGGATGGATGATGATAATGTTTATCGGAAGATGCAGGGGCATTGGATTATTGAAATGTCTGAAATGATTGCAACAGTGAATGCTAAAAGCATTGAGGATATAAAATCATTCATCAGTAGACAGAAAGAGACGTACAAAATTCCATATGAAACACATCCGGAGGACAGGCCAAGGCAGTGTGTATTTGTAGGGACGTCTAATAGTTTAGATTTTCTGCCGCTTGATCGGACAGGAAACCGGCGGTTTGCTCCTGTACTGGTACATCCTGAAAGAGTTGAGAAGCATATTCTGGAGGATGAAAGGGATGCAAGAGAATATATCAGGCAGGCGTGGGCCGAAGCAATGGAACTATATCGGAGAGGTTTCTGCAAATTGAAGCTGTCTAAGGATACAGAAGGATATTTAAAAGAATTGCAGAAAGAATTTATGCCAGAGGACGCAAAAGTGGGTGTCATTCAGTTATGGCTTGATGAACTGTCGGATCAATATGTGTGCAGCATTATGATATATAAAGAAGCGTTTCATCATGAGTATGACACACCAAAAGACTGGGAGCTGAAAGAAATTAATAATATCATGAATCATAGTATAGTCGGATGGGAAAAGATTTCATCACACAGATTTGCAGAATATGGTACACAAAGAGGATGGCGGAAAGTGATTGATAAGAAAGGATTTCAAAAGCTATCAGATAGTACGGCAGTGCCTTTTGAAAAAGAAAAGGGAATGCCTGTTCAAAATAAATAAACTGGAAGATAAAAAGTTTTTTAGGCGCTGTTTACAAATTCTGTTTACAAGGTATCGTTTACAGGTTAGGAAACAGAGCTGTTTACACAGAAAGCTCGCAAATACGCGTTTTGATGGAATTGTAAACAGTGCAAACGAGGATTTAGAAAAAGAGTATTTGTAAACAGAGCGTGTAAACGGGCATGCATATGTACTTAAGCGGGGTGGATATATTTTCGAAATTGCCAGAAACGTAAGTCAGAACAGCCTCGCAGAGCGCCTTACTTCTGATACGCAGTGTCAGAAGTAATAAGGCGTTACTTTTGGAAAAAGTAACAAAACTGCAAAAGAAAAAAATAGTAAAATTCGGAAGGGATAGGTGAATACCATAGCAGGAAAAACAATATCATTTCCAAAAGGAAAGGGCAGCATCAGGCATAATAATCGGGATTTTGTTGCAGACAATGTGGATACTGCCAGGATCGGATGGAATCGAACATATATAAAAGAAGATCTTACAGAAGCGTATGAAAAATGTTTTGGGGAATCATTAAGGGCATACAATGCCAGACAGAAGAGGAAAGATAGACAAAAAGGGGACTATATCAGCGAAATAAAAAACTCTGGTAATGGTGAAAAGGCGTTTTATGAGAATGTTGTGCAGATTGGAAATATGGAAGATACAGGTGTAATTGATCAAAATGGAAAACTTACAGCAGATGCCAAGACTGCAGTTCAGGTTTTGGAAGAGTATGCCAAAACATTTCAAAGCAGGAATCCGAACCTGTATCTTTTTAATTGTGTATTACATATGGATGAGGCAACTCCGCATTTGCATATTGACTATATCCCTGTCGCGCATGGATATAAGAATGGGATGGAGACAAGGAACAGCCTGACAAAAGCGTTACAGCAGATGGGATTTGCAAAAGCAGTCAGTAAGACAAAAAATGAAACAGTTGCATGGCAGGAGAGAGAAAGAAGCTATCTGACAGAACTTTGTAAAGAACATGGGATTGAAATAGAAGTACTTGGAATAAAGAGAGATAATTATTCGTTGCCAAAATATAAGTCGATCATGCAAAAAGTAGATACATTAGAACAGCAGGCAGAAGCATTGGAACAGAATAACGAATTGCTGGAAAATCATAACGAAGATTTGGAATGCCAGGTATCAAAATTGTATGAACAGGCACAGGAAATAAAGATGTGTAATCAAGAAATGGTATTACAGGGGGAGAAATTGCTGAATCAGATAGAAGAACTGGAGACAAAAGAAAAAGATAGACAGAAAATACTTGCCAAACATGATTTAAGAGCAGAAACGTTAAATGTTATTTCAAAGGAAGTGAAACCAGAAATAAAAAAGATGAAAAGTGCGGCCGTACAAATGAATAGTTTTTTCTCTAAAGAGGAATATGTCAAGGTGAAGAAAAAGGACTGGGTGCAGATATTGGATGCTTTTGACCGGGCAGTATCAAGAAATTATTTATTGGAAACATATGAGAAGAAAATAGCTGCTTTAGAGAATCGAATAAAAGACATTCATGGCCGTTTTCAAAAGCTGGAGCAATTTGTGATATCAAAAGGTTTGAATGAGGAATTTGTAAAATTTTCTACACCAAAATCTATGAAGCAAAAAATGGAAGAGGCAAGGGTAAGGGCGATGGAATATAATCGTCAAAGAAAAATAGCTAAAACGGAGCAAATGGAGAAGAACTATTGGCAGCATGAGTTGTGAATTTATGAAACACGAATGAAATGAGTGGGCATGCTATATGCTCCATTTGTGATTTGTATGCAATTTCAAGAGAATTTAAATGACATTTCGGGTGTTTCGTAGTATAATTATCTTGGAAAATTATACAGAGGAGGTTGTCGGATGATTGACAACAAAAAAGAACAGGAGAGGGATGAACTTCACCGTACAATATGGAATATGGCGAATGATCTTAGGGGCAGCGTAGACGGATGGGATTTTAAACAGTATGTGTTAGGGATGTTGTTTTATCGATATATTTCAGAGAATTTTGTAAAGTATGTGAACGCAGGGGAAGCAGAAGCAGGAAATACCGGATTTGATTATGCCAGGCTGGCTGATGAGGAAGCGGAGGAAGCGAGAGAAGATCTAGTGCAGACAAAGGGATATTTTATTATGCCGAGTGAACTTTTTTGTAATATGAAAGAAAGGGCATCAAGTAATGAAAATTTGAATGAAACGCTGGAAAGTGTATTCCGTAATATTGAATCATCGGCGCAAGGGCATGATAGTGAGAATAGTTTTAAGGGATTATTTGATGATGGATTTTAGACAAGTTTGTTGTTCTTACACCAGTTTACAACTTTTTACAAAAATAAAAATACAAATCCATCTTTTTCTAGTATAATTTATGCAATCAAACAAAAAAATACGAAAGAAGATGAGTTTGTATCTACCGCTTATTATTCTGCCTTGGACAGGTTGAGAGCTTATTTTAATCTCAAATAGGGTTTAATTCCCCGCAGCTCTGCTGCGCAGCAAGCTTATACCGAGCAAAGCGAGGTTGGTCTTTTGATACCCCGCAGCTTGCTGCGGGGTCGTTCATTGAATATTTTTCGGATGCAGCAAAATCCACTGCCAGGAATCTGTTCCTTATCGTCGTTTCCATACTGGAGCTGGATATTTTTCGTTCCGTACGCTTTGCACCTCCCGCCTAAACGCACAGGGAAGCGTGGCCGCCCAAAGAAATACGGGGAACGTCTGTCACCAGAAGATTTCGTGCTCGAATCCCCAAAAACAGGAGATTGGAAGACAGACGTGCGGCCGGTGCTCATTAGGTTATGGGGAGAACGGATGGTTTATGCCATTGTCACGTTACCCAAAAGCGAAAATGGCAGCCGCAGGCTTTTCTTTTGTGCTAAAAACCCGGAAAGTATCATTTTAGACTACAGCAGAAGTGAGGATGATACCATACGTAGATATGAGAAAGAAAATAAACAGTTCCTGACGCTTGCCTGTTATTCACTGCGCTGGAACATTGAAATATCATACTATGAAATCAAAACATTTTGGTCATTGGAGGAATACCGTGTACGCAGCCGTGAGGGCATTGAGCATCTGGTAAATCTGGAATGCATAGCCTACAGTGCTATGACGCTGCTCCCATACAGTGGTAAATCCTTTTCCTGTTACCGGTCTGCAAGCGCACAGGAAACCCGGATTTGGCATTGGGCAGCAAATACAGGCAAGTATAATATTTAGCAGTTTCGTAGAATCCCTCGAAACTGTAAAAAAAGCGCGGTCATTTATTAAAATAATAGAGGGCTACGTTTTATCAGGGTTCAAAAAACTCCAAAAGTTGTAAACTGGTGGTTATTTTAATAAATATGGGAAAAATATGTAAATACTGATGTTTTTTGGGAAAGCTTATGGTATAATCTTTAGATAGAGTTTTAGCTATTTTGGTTTTTTATTATGTTTTTTATATGGTTTTGTTCAGGAATATATAGTCGCTATAATAAGTGTTTATTGAATTAGTTCAATTTAAGATTTATTCATTCATGGGTTTAGCTCCTCGAAGTTCTGTAAAGATGTAGTTTATTTAGCATCACGAGCGAGGAGTGAATATCCTATTGTCTGTTGTGAGTGAATATACTTTTGATTTAAAAGCTTTTATAAATTGGGTAGGAAAATTGTTTGTGGGATTTTTTCTTTTTTGGTGACATTGTAATAAATAGTGGTAAAAGAAAAATTTAAATAACAATTTGATTTACAATTTAAAATAAATATGATATAAAGATATGAAAAATCTTTGGAGGGTTGTATGGGCGAGCATTATTGGGTGAAATTTCCAGAAAAAGTTACTTCTCATTTTTTTTATAGTGAATTATTACCAGAAGTTATGGGCTTTTACCAAAATAAGGATTTTATCTCTAAAGATATGTTGTTTAATTGGGGAGATGTAGAATTTATAAATGCACTTGTAATTCCTAATATATTGATGCTAGGTCATCAGATGCGGATTCTGACAGGAAAAAAGATTGTAATTTATATTCCAACAGTTTTTGAACTGTTACAGTATTTAGATGATATAAATTTTTTAAATTATGCGCGTAGATTTCAAATTTATGATCTTTATGAGGACTATATTGGAGGGTATATTGCGACACCAAGTGTTAATAGGAAGTCATATTATATAAGTAATAAATATACAATGGCTGAGATATGGAGAGTATTGGGACAGTCCGATAAGGTGATTAAAGCTACTTATCATAATAATTACGAAACAGTAAAAGGTATTGTGGCTGAAAAGATAAAAAAGGAGTTGTGGGAAATATGTAAAAACTCTTTGGAGCATGCCAATTCTTTTTCATTTGTTACAATTCAAAAAGAATGTAGCATTAACAAGATTATGATTTCTACAGCGGATACAGGTGTAGGAATATATGATACATTGAAAAAAAAGATATTGTACGAGAAGGAGAAAGTAAAGAGTAATATCGATTATATTGAAAAACAGCAGTTGCACTTTATGAAAAATGATACGTTTTTAAACTTGGATAATAATGATGATAAAGAGTTATATGCTATTTTTGAGGCGGTTTTTTATAGGTGGGAAGATCAGATAGAAGATAATAATATAGATGTGTGGTGCAGTAACGGATTATGGTATCTTATAGATGAAACTTTGAAAAAAGATGAAGGGACAGTAAGAATACATTCGAACAATTATAGATTAGTGTTTACAAAAAGATTATTTTCTAAGGTTATCCAATTAAATAAATTAAAATCAATTTATACGACATGTGAAGAACAGAAATTGGGGAAGAATCAAAAATATGATAATAAACTGTTTTTTTCAATTATTACAAATCTTAAGAACACTACTAATGCAAAACAATATAATTATGCTTATCCGGGTGTTCATATTGAGGTTGAGGCAAAACTATAGTTGATGAGGTGTTCGTATGGTTATTTATTTTCCGTTTGATGGAAATATTTTAGATATGATTATAATACCAGTACAGTTTAATATATGTTTTAACAATATTGAACTGCATTATTATAATAAAAAATCAGAAGATCTCAATCCCGTACCAGATGTTTTGACTTCGGATTGGGGTGCTATATTTAAGGAGTTTATTGAGTCAAATAAGGGTAAATGTATTATAATCGATTTGAGAGGAATTAAAGTTGATGAAAAGGTTTTCGATAAATGGAAAGAATTATCAGATATAAGTTTAATATATATGAACTGTGACGAGTTGATAGTTAATTCTATAAAGAAAGCCTACAATGAAAATATGATAGACATAAGAAAGGCGGATGGAATTTATTGTAATGCATGTTGTGGGAGTTTTTTGGAAAAAAGTAAGTTGGGAGACAATTTCATAGATAAAGTTATAACATATTATGCTGACGAGTGTGCAAAAAGATTGGCTTTGGATGGGAAAGACAATATTATTAAAAAGAATAACTCTTCAAATATTTATGCCTCATTTTATATGGATATAAAAAAATTGTTTTCCAAAAAGGAAAATATGAATGTTTTTCTTTTTGGGTTATACAAGAAAATAGAATTGATAAAAGAATATGATTATTTTGTTGTTGTTAGTAACAATGGAGCTATCATGGCCAATATACTATCTTATTTGTTTAAAAAGGAAGTATTGTATTTGTTAAACTTGGGACCAACAATAGCATTAAGCAATAGGGATTTGAAGTCAAAGATTAAGACAAATGCGAAATATTTATATGTTTATGATTTTTTGTGTCTAGGAAACGAATTGAAGATACTGGATATGTTATTAAAAATTAATGGGGCACAATTAACGTATGGAATAGGAGTGGCGCAGTTATTATCATCAGAAAGATATGAACGAAATGGTTATAAAATAGATTCATTAGTAAAATTGGAAGATTATAAGGATAGTTTTAAATATACAATCAGCTTATATGAGGAGAGGGAAGAATGAACGAAGAAGAAACAAGATGCATAAAGGCACTTCAAAGTAAAAATAATGATGAGTATTTTCGTAAGTGGATGGCAATTAGAGAGGTTTATCGGCCAATACTGGATGAGGGAGCATATCGCTCAGATGTTAATTATAATACACATAATTACTCTACACATTGCGTCAATATATATAGAAACATAGATAAGCTGATTGATTGGAGTAGTGATAATAAACCTACAGTTAAAGAATTTTTCTATTTGGATGTTGCTGTTATACTTCATGATTTATGTATGGCTATCATGCCCAAAGAACGACTAAGACATAGCAAAGAAGCATATGAAATTATCCTAGAAAAGATTAATAGTCCGGATAGAAATGAAATTAATGGGCTTTTGATACCAAGTGAAGCAGAGTGTATTGCACAAATTATTTTGGGGCATTCTGATGTCAAAGTAGAAGGGAAAAGCGGAGACACTATAAAATATTTGATAGACATATATAGAAATTATGATGAATCGGAGTATGAAATGAACAGAGTATGTCATTTGGCAGTTATTTTAAGATTAGCGGATGAGTTGGATGTGACATATGACCGAATCAACCGAAAGCTTACGGAGATGAATTTTGATATAGAAGATGAGAATGATAGAGAGTCAATGAGACATTATCGAAAACTGCAGCTAGTTAAAAAAATCAGACAAGATAAAAGTGAGAATAATAGGCTTTTATTAGTGATAAACGATAAAGAATTTGGAATAGAAAGTGGAGATGATGAAGATTTAATTGCGGAGGTGAAAAACAAAATAGAGTCCGAACTACAAAATACTAAGCGAGTATATGCAGCATTTGCTCAAAGGTTGTGTCCGTATAAAAAATTTGATACGGTGTATATCAAATCCGATGATAACCCGACTAAAGAGAAAGAACTAAATGAATATGCTGAAAAATGTAAAAAAAAACTAAAAGAGGATACAACAGTGTAAGCTTAGACAAGAATTTAGGAAAAATAATATTGAATGAAGTAGTGCAAAAAGATTTGCTTTTGCCAGGACATTATTTGGTGAATGAGAAGGTTTGTTCTAGAGACTGGATAGATACAGAGAAGTTAATGCAGGAAGAAGGTCTAAAGGAGAAAATAATATATACTTTTGAAAAGATGATAACACCCCATGTCGAGGAAAATAATTTTATTATTTTGGGTGTGGGTACAGTTGGCTTACAAATTGGTTCTATTTTAGCATATAGACTATGCAGTCCTTTTTTACATATTGTTCCAAAACATTTGGAGAAACATTATGATGAGCATGAGATAAGCAGGGTGACATTAGAAAAAGGGATAAAATATATTATTATTTCAGATGTTGTAATAACAGGACTTACGATTGCGGAAGTACGCCGAAAATACGAGATCCCAATAGATGAAATTATTGGAATTTATTGTATTTTTAAACGGTCTTTTAATTTAGAGAAGATTAAAATAGAAGAATCAGAGATTTTGCAAAGAGTGCAGGCGATAAATACTGACTTTGATGCGGAGTTACGAACAAAAGCAACATGCAAATTATATAATCAATGTAAAACATGTATTTGTAACAATAAAATCTTAAATTAGGAAATTACTATTCTGTTGTATAGAAAAAGGAGGGAAGGGTGATGATTTGAGTAACTTTTCTTTAGAATATAGTAGTATAAAATTATAACATGACAGGTGGGAAAACAATGAAAGTAATACAGCCAAGTATTGAAGTTCTTGATCAAATTAATGGGGATGAGATTTTGAAAAAGATAGAACTTATCGGACGAGTGTGCTATAAGAGTGAGGATAAGATTACAACTGATTCGGCCAAAACATTTGTGTCTAAAATACTTAAAAGCGGACATGAGTCTGTGATTGAACATGAGAAAATATCTGTACGTATAATATGTGACAGAGGAGTTAGTCATGAAATTGTTCGTCATAGAATAGCAAGTTTTAGCCAAGAAAGTACAAGATATTGTAATTACAGCAAAGATAAGTTTGGCAATGAGCTAACGGTTATTAAACCATTGTTTTGGGATGATGGGAGTGATGAATATCAGCTTTGGTACAATACTATTAAAAAAATAGAAGAGACATATAATCAGATGATTTCAATAGGGATAAAACCACAGGAGGCAAGGAGCATATTGCCGAACAGTTTGAAGACAGAGATTGTTGTTACTATGAATCTCAGAGAATGGCGACATTTCTTTGCATTAAGGACAGCAAAGAGGGCACATCCTCAAATGAAAGAAGTTGCTGATATGATTCTTGATGAGTTTAAGCAGAAAATTCCGATAATCTTTGATGATATATTACTCGAAGATTGATATGAGTAATCAGCAGACACTAAATAATATCTTGGATAGATTTATTCAAGGTTTACTCGTGCTTCTAAAATGCTTCTATAAATTCTGATTCTCAAAAAAATCAGCCGATTTTAGAAGCAATATCGGATAAAGAAGCCACATTTTATCATGGTTTGCGATTTGGATGACCATTCCGTTAAATCGTGAGGGTGGTCGTACAGTAGGTTCTGGTCGTGTGGCGACAATCATCGAATAATCCAGTAAATTCAAGGCTTTCGGGCTTTTGAAAATGGATTTTGCAACAGAATTGCAACAAATTTGCAAAGCATAATGCCGAATAATGCGTGGTAATGCGTTTTTGACAGTATGTGAGTGAATCCAATTTCATAAAATTTTGTATCAAATGGACACTTTCCAAGTGAAAACTAGGAGAGTGTCTTTTTTGTGTTATAGTTAAAAAATTATGGATTGGAGGAAAAAAGAATGAGTAGTACAGCGTTAGGAGCAAAGAAAGCGATTATTTTTATCAGTGATGCACATGAAAAATTCTACTATGAGAAATTGAAAGAGGTCAGGTATCAGGACGTGTACCACAAAGCACTTGTATATTGTCTTGGTATCAGTGATGAAACAAGAAGGAATATTGACAGTATTTATGATTTTAAGACAGGCAACGTGAAAACAAAGTGTCTGCATGAAGGCTGGCAGACCAGCGGAAGCGTGAAAGTAGTCAGAATGGCGTTTAACCTTTATTGCAATGGCGCGCCGAGTGTTCTTGATTACGGTTATGCCGAGGAACAGGTAAACGAGTGCAGGCTTTATACAGTGGAAGAATTGTTCTGCTGTGCCTATGCACCTTATTTTTGGAAGGCGGTACAGATACGGTATCCGGAATATGTAACATATAATAAAAATCTGTATGCCCTGCTTGGAGGACGGGATTGATGCTAAAAGTCAGGCTTATGGGAACGAGAAACGATATTAAGTGGTTCAGGAAAATTTTGCAGAGAAGCCCTAAAATGGAAGTGACGGAGTTTTCCGATCTGTTTCCAAACAAAGGGACAAAGAAGTATTACAGGGCTTATGTGGAAGTCAGGAAAAGCAATGTAAAGGAATAACAGTAGAAAGCAAAGGAGAATAAATCATGTGTAAAATAATCGCAGTCGCAAATCAGAAAGGTGGAGTCGGCAAGACCACCACAACGGGAAATTTGGGCATAGGGCTTGCAAAACAGGGCAAAAAGGTGCTTTTAATAGATGCAGATGCACAGGGAAGCCTTACAGCAAGTCTTGGCTATACAGAGCCGGATACATTGGAAGTTACGCTTGCAACCATTATGGGGAACTTAATCAATGATGAAGAAATAAAGCCGACAGAGGGTATCCTGCATCATGAGGAGGGAATAGACCTTATGCCGGGAAACATTGAGCTGTCAGGTTTGGAGGTTTCCCTTGTGAATGTCATGAGCCGGGAAACGGTATTGAGGTCGTACATAGAGATGGTGCGGGAGGATTATGATTATATATTGATAGACTGTATGCCCTCGCTTGGAATGATAACCATAAATGCCCTTGCCTGTGCCGACAGTATCCTGATACCCGTTCAGGCGGCATACCTGCCCGTTAAAGGATTGCAGCAGCTTATTAAGACGGTCGGCAAGGTAAAGCGTCAGATTAACCCGAAACTGGAGATTGAGGGAATACTGCTGACGATGGTGGACAGCCGGACGAATTATGCGAAAGACATTACTTCTATGCTTAGGGAAGCATATGGGAGCAGGGTAAGGATATTTGCCAATGTCATTCCCATATCGGTAAGGGCGGCGGAGATTTCTGCGGAAGGCGTCAGCATCTATAAGCATGATCCAAAGGGAAAGGTGGCATCAGCCTACTATTCTCTGACAGAGGAGGTCATCACCTCTACTCGTCAAAATGACTCGCACTTTGCTTCGCAAAGCAGGGAGGTGAGTACAGATGGGCGGTAATGCAAAATCAGGAAGCGCGGCAAAAATCAAAATGGAAAGTTTTGATGATTTGTTTGGCGGAAACGCTGTGCAGGAAAATGGTGCAGAGCAGATTATCAATGCGCCGCTTTCAGAGCTTTATACATTCAAAGACCACCCGTTCCGGGTGCAGGACGATGAAAAGATGGAGGAAACGACAGAAAGTATCCGTCAGTATGGCGTGCTTGTTCCGGGCATTGCAAGACCGAGGGCGGGCGGCGGATATGAAATCATAGCCGGACACCGCCGCAGGCGTGGCTCGGAGCTTGCCGGAAAGACGGAGATGCCTGTGATTGTCCGTAATTACACTGATGATGAAGCTACGATTATCATGGTGGATTCCAACATTCAGAGGGAGGACATCTTACCAAGTGAAAAGGCGAGAGCCTATAAGATGAAATATGAGGCGATGAAGCATCAGGGAAAAAAATCGGGCAGAAATACGCTTGATGAGGTCGGGGAAGCTGCTGGGGAAAACGCCAAAAAGGTTCAGCGGTACATATGGCTTTCCCGCCTGTTGGACGGGCTTCTTGTCATGGTGGATAATAAAAAGCTCGGTTTTTCGCAGGGCGTGGACATTTCTTTTCTGACAGGGGAAGCGCAGCAGTGGGTGCAGGCTGTC